>CAZQIJ010000121.1:0-10929 GCA_964592955.1 uncultured Anaerolineaceae bacterium | reverse complement strand
AGCAGGGACCGTTCTTTTTCGACAATCTCCGGTTCCAGTTTTACAAACAGCGGCGCTGGCTCGCGGAGGGTTTGCCCAGGCTGCAAGTCGCTCTTTGTCCAGGTGCCGCTGGCGCGGGTGCCATCATAAACCAGCCCCTTATGCGAACGTGTGCTTTCGGCATATTCCACGATCGTGAGGTCGCCAAAGATCTGGCCATCGTAGCCCAGATAGCCGTGAAGCTGCTGCGCGCTGAACGGCAGAAATGGCGCGAGCAGCGTCTTCAGATTATCGATCACGCGCAGCGCGGTATAGACAGTGCGTGCCGCCGCTGCGGGATCGCCTTTGATCTGTTTCCAGGGTTCGTTTTCGCTCAGATAGCCGTTGGTATCGCGCACCAGTGCCATTGCGGTCTGCAATGCCTCGCGCAGGCGTACCCGTTCCAGCAGCCCCCCAATTTCGTCAAAGGCCGCTTCAGATTTCTCAATCAGGTCGCTGTCTACCGGGTTCAACCGATCGTAGGTCGGCACCTTACCATCAAAGCGCTTATAGGCAAACCCCACAAGGCGGTTCACCAGGTTGCCCCACCCGGCGACCAGTTCGTTATTCACCCGGCTGAGGAAGCCATCCCACGAAAAATCGGAGTCTGACGTTTCGGGGAAGGTGGCGGCCACGTAGTAGCGCACGGCGTCTGGTTGGTAACGTTCGAGAATATCCGGCACCCAAATGGCCCAGTTCCGGCTTTTGGAAAACTGCTTACCTTCGATGTTCATGAACTGATTCGCCGGGACATCATACGGCAGATTAAGTGTTCGGGTGGGATCGTCTTCGTAAATACGCCCTACGCCGATAAGCTGCGCTGGCCAGATCACTGTGTGAAAAGGCACATTGTCTTTGCCGATGAAATAGTAGGTCTCGGCCTCAGGGTTGTACCACCAGTCTTTCCACGCCTCAGGCTGTCCGCTGTTCTTTGCCCATTCGACGGCAGCCGTCAGATAGCCGTTGACCGCCTCGAACCACACATAGATCCGCTTTTCTTCCCACCCTTCAAGCGGCACCGAGACCCCCCAATCGAGATCGCGCGTGTATGCCCGCCCGCGCAGGCCTGCGTCCACCCCCTGCTTAATCAGGTTGCGTGTGAAGTTTACGACGCTCGGACGCCAGCGTTCCTGATGCGTTTCCAGGTAGCGCAGCAGGTCATCGGATGTCTTGCTGAGGTCCAGGAAGTAGTGTTCGCTTTCGCGCACCACCAACCGGTCTTCCGGGTCAAAACGGTTGTGAGGATCGATCAGCAGTGTGGCATCCAGCAGATTACCGCAGTTGTCGCACTGGTCGCCGCGCGCACTGTCATAGCCACAGATATAGCATTTACCCTCAACATAGCGATCCGGCAGAAACCGCTTCTCGCGTTCACTGTAGAGCAACTGCTGCGAGTCTCTGTACAGATAGCCGTTCTCCAAAAGATGGAGGAACAGATCCTGGGCGATCTTATGGTGGTTTTCGGTATCGGTGTGGCTGAACAGGTCATAGCTGATGCCCAGTTTCTGCTGTGTGAGCAGGAAGCGCTCGTGATAGTGTTCGAAGATCTCACGCGCGGGGATACCGCGCTTGTCTGCTTCAACCGAAATCGGCGTACCATGACTGTCTGACCCGGAAACCATCAGCACACGGTTGCCGCGCAGGCGGTGATAGCGGGCGAAAATATCGGAGGGCAAATAGGCCCCCGCCAGATGTCCTACATGAAGATCACCATTGGCATATGGCCAGGCGACCGATACAAGGATGTTTTTTGGCATGAATTCATCTGCTCCTGGTTCAAACATGACGAACGATTATAGAGATGGATACCCGAAAACGGCAACCGAAAACAAAAAAACCGCCTGTGCTGTAAGACAGGCGGTTGGCCGATGACATGCGGTTTTCACAATGCGCGCGTCAGTGCCCGGCGTCTGTCCTGACGGGGGGTGTGCGCATGGGCATGGTGATGATGGGATTGGTATTCATACGCTTAGTATAGGCGAAATCCTGCGCGGTGGTCAAGCGTCAGGCTGGTGGGGTGTTTTGATGTGGGCGGATGTGCCCAGACGCCCACATCCCCAAACGCTTACGATGTGGGGGTACCAGTGTGGGGTTTCGCCGCGACTGTACGTGTGGAGGTGCGGTTTTGTTAATGCTCCTTACACTCGTCAATGCGGGGAACTTCCGGTAGAGTTAACATGGACAAAAGGATGGGTGCGTGTTGAGAAAACTGGGAAACCAGGTGCTGCGCCTGCAGCGCCGTATTGATCTGCTGGAAGCCCTGAACCGGCGCTTCGTGGGCTGGCGGACGCTGGCATTTGTGGGTGGGCTTATCGCTGCGCTGGCAGCGTTCAACATTGCGGATTGGGTGGGTTACAGCACGCTGGTACTGTGGGGCATCGGATTCGGTGTGCTGGTTGCCTATCACCGGCGGGTACAGATGGCGCTGGCGCGCTTCATCACCTACCGCGACCTGAAGCGCCGCCACATCGCGCGCATACGCCTTGACTGGGATCTGCTGCCCGTGAGCGATCTGACGGTGGCACAGACGCACCCGTTCGCGCATGATCTTGACCTGGTCGGCGAGTTCTCGCTGCACCGTCTGCTGGATACCGCTATTGCGTATGGCGGCAGCGCCCGCCTGCTGGAATGGATGACTGCCCCGGCACCAGATGCGGCTCTGCTGCGGGAGCGGCAGGCGCTGGTGCAGGAGCTTGCTCCGCTGGTCAATTTCCGCGATAAACTCGCCCTCGAAGCCTCGCTTGCGGGAAATCATGGCCGGTGGGAAGGCGACCGTCTGCTGCGCTGGCTGAACGACGAAACGCAGCCGGAGATTGATCCGCGTACCCTGCTGCTGCTGGCGGGGCTGGCGCTGGTTAATGCGGTGCTGGTTGTGCTGGATGCCGCCAACGTTCTGCCCCCTTTCTGGATGGCCAGCATGACGGTTTACGCCTCGCTTTCTGCGCAGCAGCTTCGCAAGCAGGGAGATTTGTTTCAGAATGCGCTCACGCTGCAATCCGAGCTGCGTCACCTGCAGGCGGTGCTAAGCATGCTGGAAAATTACCCTTATGGCCCGCACCGGCAGTTGGCTGCACTGTGCGCGGTGTTCCAGCACACGCGACCGTCCACGTTCCTGCGCCGCATCGCGCGGATCGCCAGCGCCGCAAGCCTACAGCGCAATGTGATCGTCTGGTTTATCCTCAACGTCTCTGCCCCCTGGGACATCTTCTTTGCCTACCGTTTGCAGCAGAACAAACACGCGCTGGCCGAGGCGCTGCCAAAGTGGCTGGATACGTGGTATGAACTGGAAGCGCTCAATTCCCTGGCGAATTTCGCCTATCTCAACCCTGGTTTTGTCTTCCCGACCTTCAGCACAGATCTCATGACATTCCAGGGGGTGAGGCTGGGGCACCCGCTCATTCCCGCTGAACGGCGCGTGTGCAACGATTTCGGCGTGGAGCAGCGCGGCGAAACGGTGATCATTACGGGTTCGAACATGTCTGGCAAAAGCTCGTTTCTGCGCACGGTGGGGGTAAATATGTGCCTGGCCTATGCCGGGAGTGTGGCGTGTGCCGAAAGCCTTACGCTCAGCCGGTTCAGGCTGTATACCAGCATCACCGTCAGCGATTCAGTGATCTATGGTGTGTCTTTCTTCTATGCGGAGGTGCGGCGCTTGAAGGCGCTGCTCACTGCCTTGCAAATGCCCGGTGCGCTTCCCCTGTTCTACCTGATTGACGAGATTTTTCGTGGAACGAACAATCGCGAAAGGCTCATCGGCAGCCGCTCCTATATTCATGCGCTGGTGGGCAGCCATGGCTGCGGCCTGATCTCTACCCACGATCTTGAACTGGTCAGGCTGGCCGACGAAATGCCGCGCATTCGCAACCTGCATTTCCGCGAAGAGGTTGTAGAGGGTCAGATGATTTTCGATTATCAACTGCGCCGCGGCCCCAGCCCCACCACGAACGCGCTGAAGATCATGCAGTTAGAGGGCCTGCCGGTGGACCATGACTGAAAGGCGAAAGGCGATTCGCGCTTGTCAGGCTGTGGCACACGTCACATAATTAGCGAGGGCTGATGTTTACAACCATCAGCGCACTAACGCAACCTCAGCATTCCAGCAGACAGGGGTGGACACGCATGGCAAAGACCAACATTTACACCATTTGGATCAAGACCGGGGATGAATCGACCGCGGGAACAGACTCGAATGTTTTTATCCAGCTTTTCGGCTCCGCAGGCCAGACAGAGAGCATTCATCTGCCTGCGCGCGACATCTTCTCCTTTGAGTCTGGCAGCACAGACAAGTATGTGCTGGAGGTGCCTGATCTGGGCGACCTGACGCGCTGCTGTGTTGGTCACGATAACAGTGAAGGTGATTCGGGGTGGTATGTGGTCGATGTGCGCGTGAAGGACGATGACACCGACCGCGAATGGCTGTTTGTGTATAACCAGTGGCTGGGGCTCGAAGAATCCGGAAAGCTGTTCGAATGCGTAACCTGTTCCTAGTGCTGCTTCTGGGCATTTGCCTGTTCTGGCTGTCTGCGTGCAATCTGGGGGCTGGTGTGGCCGTGAACACGCCTGTACCCACCCCGGATCGCCCGGAGGTGCGGTTTCAGTTTCCAGAAAACGGGGCGCTGATCTATGAGGGCGCAGAAGTTGTGATGGATATTGTGGCGAGCGACAACAACGGCGGCGTCGCCCGGCTGGAAGTTTACGTCGATAATGTGCTCGTGTCTGAAGGAACACCGCCTGAGGCTGACGCGGTAGCAGTATTCCGCGTGAACACAGAATGGATGGCTGAAGGATTAGGGTTACACACGCTTTCTGCCATTGCCTACCGCACCACCGGCCAGCGCAGCGACGAAGCCATCGTGGCTGTTGAAGTGGTCGCGCGCGAAGATTGAGGGACTTATGGCGTATCTGTCTCGAATCAACTATCTGCCCAAAACCGACACGCTCTCTGAGCGCGAGACGCAGTCCGTCCTTCAGCATTTTGAAGCGCACAGCACCGAAGTCGTCATTCATGGGATCTCGATTCCCTGGAACAAGATTACCGAAATCGAAGTTGCGCAGGCTGCCAGATCAGGTGGCGTTGGGGGATGGGTGGTGAAGCATGTCGTGATGGGGGGCGAGCGCTATCATGTGGGCGTGTATGCTGGCGACTATGAAGCCGTGCTGACGAACATGACCTGGAATGCCATGCGCTTTGTGATGCAGACGCTGGCCTATTATGCGCCCCGCGCCATCAAATATACCGGCCCAGACGGTGTTATTCCCCTGAGTACGGAGGGTGAGTAAACGGTGAAGGCCGCTCTTTGCTGGGTCTTCCTCGCGCTAAGCGTGTCAGCGCTGGGCTGTACGTCGAATGCCGCAAGCGCGATAACGCCCATCCCTCAACGCTCTGTATGGGGAGATATCCATCGTTTAGCGGACGTTCAGCAGGTCGAAGCGCCCGCACTGTGGTCTGATGATGAACGCGCAGTGCTCACATGGTTGGCGACATCACCGAACACGCATCTGGCAATGTCCTTCTTTCGGCAGGGGACGTTTACAGACAGTGTTTCCCTTCCGGTCTCGGTACAGCGCCCGTTCCGGCTGCGCACCGCGCCCAGCGCGCTGGGTGCCACCCACGTTTTCTGGCTGGATGCTGCGCCCGATGTTCCCGGTGGCACCCTGCAAACGCATCTCTTTTCTGCGCTGGTTCGCTCCGATTTCACCGTCGAGCGCGGCTTGATTCCGATTTCTGACGCGCATACCGAAGATTACCTGGTTGTGTGGGCGGAGGGCGGCGCGGTGTGGGTGTTGTGGCGTGGGGGCGCGCAAACGGAACCGGCACTATACCGGCAGTATGTCGATGTGTTGGGACGACCACGCCCACCAGAGCTGCTGCTGACCGGGGTTGAAACCGCTGCCTACGCCAACGGCACCCTGTACTGGATCAGTGATCTGGCGGTGTATAAGGCCACATTTGCGGAGGGCAGCCTCAGCCACGCCGCCCGCCTCACTGACCGGGTTGCACTGGCTGCGGGAGATCGCCTGGTGGAGTTCAGCGCCAGCGGCGGCGGTCTTTTCTTCAACATCGTGCGCCTGGATGGGACGCCGGAAGCCTGGATAAGCTGCGATGGGGGGCGTCCTGTGCGGATGGGCATTGGCGCGGAGACGGCGGCGCAGGTGCAGACCTCTTATAACTCAGGCGTCGTTACGGGAGTGACGGAGGGCGAGCGCTGGCTAAGCTGGGCTGCGCCCCTCGTGACGGATGCCGATGTGCTGCCAGTGGCGGCGCTGCTGGACAAAACACTGGTGCTGGTCTATTTTCAGGCGGGGCAGCCCGTTGGCTACCAGCAGGTCACCGGTGCGCAACTGATGGGTACACCAATGCTGACGACTGACCGTGCCCGATATCTCTATCTCACATGGCTTGATCTGGGGTTAGCTTCAGATGCGCAGGCTGCCCTGCACTTTGCGACGACACGACACTAAGCCTGCCTCCCCAGAACCGCACGCACATTCACACATGACCATGCGATCACTCAAACGAGGGGCGGAAGACCACACGGTACGAGGTCAGCGCTTCTTCGCCCGCTTCGTTGGTGCAGGGTGAGGCCACAAAAGTGGCCTCTGACGGATCAGAACGCCCTGGCATTTCGATGGCGTAGTTGGATCCTGCTTCCATCTGAAAATCCGCGTAATCCAACCCGCGTTCCGGTTTCAGGCCGGTGAAGAATGTGCTTTCGCCGCCTGCCCAGTACACCCGCACCGCCTGCCCCGGGATTTCTGAGGCGTCTGAGTTCTGCACATAGATTTCGATAATGCCGCTGAACTCCGGGTCGCAGAAGGTTTCTCGCCCCGCGATACGGAACGCGCTTTGGGGTGGTTCTGTAGCGACGATCACCGCACCGGAAGTGGGTGTTGGTGGCTGCACATCCTGGCGGGTGGGCGTCTTGGTGGGCTGCTGCTGGGGTGTGGGCGAGGCCACCATCAGGATTTCATCTGTTGCGGCCAGTGTGCCCGCCGGGATCAGATCATCCGCGCAGCTTCGCTTGCCCTGCCCCTGGTAAAACGTCATCATACTGCGTACTGCGTTCAACCCGCTGGTGCTGTCCACATAACCTGTGCGTGCCAGATCGCAGGTGATCTCTGCCACCTGTTGAATCGGGTCACCTGGCAAACGCAGTTCGAGCAGTTGGTTCACGGTGCGGTTGAGGTCGCCGTCGAATGCATGGGCGAGCATGATCGCAACGACATAATGCGCACGGTCTTCTTCGACAAGCTGCCAGGGTGCGGTATCAAATTCCTGTACCGGCGATACGTTCCAGGCCAGAAACACACCCCCGGAGATGCCAAACACGATTCCAACGATGATCCCGGACCACGAGAACATGCGGCGCGGACGATGATAACGGCTTTGGCGGCGTTCTTCGCGTGACATGGCGCAGTTCCCCTACTGGCCCTGAACGCGGCGGTATGGTGCGAACAGCGTGGAACTGCGCCCCAACCCCTCAGACAGTGCGACAAGATACTGGATATCCCGGAAGTCACGCGAGGTGGAAATGAAGCGTTCGGCAGTCAACTGAACATATTCTGGCACGTTTTCCACACCCAGGACCCGCAGGCGTTCGATGGCACCCTGCGTATCGCCATCTCCGAGGAAACCGGCGGCGATCATGACGGTGTATTCATCGCGGTAGCGCTGGCTGAGCGAACTGGCGGGGCTGTCGATATATTCGACCGGGAACTGCACCCAGCCGAGATAAAGACCGATGCCGACACCGATAACAAGCCCAACCACCAGAGAAAGCACAAAACGGATCATAAGCCTGCAATGCTGTGTTGTACCTGAGGTTAACGCCTATCTTATGCAGAGTCGGCGCTCTTGACCAGTCCAAACAAAAAAGCGGAGGTCACATTACTCCGCTTGTGTGAGGCGACGGCGGGAATCGAACCCGCGGTGAGGATTTTGCAGACCCTTGCCTTGCCACTTGGCTACGTCGCCAGAATAAGGACATTATAGCAGTAGGCCGCGCCACAAGCAAGATGAAAACCTGCGTCTTTTAAACTTCGGATAACGTTCCTGGCTGTTGCGGATCTGGCAGCCGCGGCCACCGCGCCAGATACTCGCTGATCTGATGAACGGCCACCTGGGCTTCGATGTTGAAGTTATATAACGCACCTCGCCCCTGATAGTAGGTGCCGACGAGGAACAATCCCGGCGCGACTTCCCGCTTGAACAGTGCCTTCTGGTCGTCTGCCACCTGCCCCACACCATAGGTGACGGAAAGGCTGCTGTATGCGCTGCTCGCACTGCGCACCGGCCACCCGTCCGCATCCAGTGCCGCATCAATGCCCGTAAGGTAGGCCAGTGCGGGGCAGTAACCTGTTGCCAGGATGACGGCATCGACCGGGTAAATGCTGCCGTTCTCTGTTTCGAGTGCGTCCGGCAGAAAGCGCCGCACGCCATCCACGCAGATGACCTGCCCTGCCCGCACAGCACGGATCAGATCTGGCCCCCGCACAGACGCCGCGCTGCTTGTTTGCCCGGCAGTGGGGACGCGAATGCCGCTCTGCGCCACATTGCGATAGGTCATTTCGCTGATCTTCTCGATCAGCGGTCCCAGAAATGGCAGAGATGCCGAGATCATCATCCAGAGGTGTTTGGGTAAGCCGAGCGGGTAGCGGTAGCGCAGCACGATGCCGGTGCGCATGGCCAGCAGTACGGTCTGCACAGGGTGTTTATCCCTGAGATGCCTGCCCAGATCAACCGCGATATCTACGCCGCTGGGGCCGCTGCCAACCACCACAATGCGTGGACGGTCTGCCTTCAAGGTATGCAGGAAGGCAGCGGCACCCTGATAATCGCGCGCGTGAATGAGGCTGCCGCGAAACGCTGCCAGGCCGGGGATGGCGGGTGTGAAAGGGTTGCTGAAGCGTCCGGTTGCCGCAATGATCACCGGATACCACGATATCGTCTCTCGGCCACCGTCATTCAGCGTAACTTTCCAGCCACCGCGGTCCGGTTCCACACGTCTGACCATGACCCCCAGGCGAATCCTGAACCCGTGCCGCCGCGCATAGCTGTGCAGATAGCGATGGTACTGTTTGCCGGTTGGGAAGATGCCATATGCCAGCGGGAAACGCTGCCCCGGCAGATGCGAGAAAAAACGCGTGGTATTCAGGCGCAGTGAGGGGTAAACCTGTGCCCAGGTCGAGGCGATGACCTCAGCCTGATCCACAACTTCATAGGGTATCTGTGCCCGTTCAAGAAAATACGCGCACGCGATTCCCGCAGGGCCTGCGCCGATAACAAGCACACGCATTACCTTGACACCTATCACCTTTGACTCGTATAATGTTTCGGTCAGCCAGCAGAACGCTGGTTTATTTTGATTGTTCTAGCAGCTAGCTGCTAGCGAGTTAATCCAAGGAGCAAGCCTGTGGGTCCTCTTCCGAAACGTAAAGTTTCCCGCAGCCGCCGCAATAAACGCCGCGCACACGACGCACTTACGCTCAATCACCTGGTCGTGTGTTCTAACTGTGGTGAATACCACCAGGCGCACCGCGTTTGCAAGAACTGCGGCACCTACCGGGGCGAAACCGTCATCGAGATCGACGAAGACAAGTAACGCCTGCCTGATCACATCAAACCGCGCCCAGTTTCCCGAATTTATGCTCAGGATAAAGGGCGCGATTGATTTCTGGGTGAACGCCGCAGCACAGACGGATCAGTTACAGCGACACAATTCTTGCTGTTCCGTTGGCCGCTTTTGCGGTTGCATTGCGCGAATCCACAATCACGCGGCTGTGCGCGCACACATGTGTCCAGTCATATGAACTGTGATCCGTTACGATAACGACACAGTCCGCGTTCTTCAGAAGTTCCGCACTGTAGGCGCTGCTTTCCATGCGAATTTCCCCTTCCAGGCGCACAGAGGGCACATACGGATCATGATAGCGCACCTGCGCGCCTTTGTGCAGCAGCAGGCTGATGATATCCAGCGCAGGGCTTTCGCGCACATCGTCAATGTCACGCTTATAGGCCGCACCCAGCACCACCACATTTGCGCCCTTCACCGATTTGCCATCGTCGTTTAAGGCGTCTGCCACTTTGTTTACCACATAAACCGGCATCGCAGTATTGATTTCGCTCGCCAGTTCGATGAAACGGGCGTTATAGTTGAGCGTCTTCAGTTTCCAGCTCAGGTAATGCGGGTCAATGGGGATGCAGTGCCCGCCCAACCCTGGCCCAGGATAGAACGGCATGAACCCAAATGGCTTACTGGACGCGGCGCGGATCACTTCCCAGACATCGACACCGAGCTTGTCGCACATGACCGCCATTTCGTTCACGAGCCCGATGTTCACAGCGCGGAACGTATTTTCCAGCAGTTTCACCATTTCTGCACTGGTCGGTGAGGATACAGGAATGACGGTATCGACCGCTGAGCTGTAGAGCGCTGCTGTCACTTCAGTACAGTCTGCGGTGATGCCCCCAACGACTTTGGGTGTGTTGCGTACCTGGTAATGCTTGTTGCCGGGATCAATGCGCTCTGGAGAGAACGCAATGAAGACGGTTTCGCCCGTTTGGAAGCCCTTGGCCTCGATGGTTGGCTGGATCAGTTCTGTCGTTGTTCCAGGGTAAGTGGTGCTTTCCAGCACAATGAGCATGCCTTCGTGACAGATCTCCGCGACAGCGTTAATCGACTCGATCACGTAAGACATATCCGGATCCTTGGTCTTACGCAGCGGTGTAGGAACGGCGATGCTGATGGTATCTGCGGCGCGCAAGTCATCATAGCTGGTTGTGGCACGCAGTTTGCCGGAATCTACAAGGGGCTTAAGCCGCTCCGTTGGAATATCCGGGATGTAGCTTTCACCCCGGTTCAGTAGGGCCACTTTCTCGGCGCTGATATCCAGCCCGATGACAGTGAAACC
>CAZQIJ010000120.1:0-10961 GCA_964592955.1 uncultured Anaerolineaceae bacterium | reverse complement strand
TGTTCTGCCCCCAGCGCCAGTGTAACCACGTGCCCCCGTATACCATCAATGCCGGTAAGTTGATCCAGTGCCTGCCCCGAAATTTCGGCCTGCGTGACGACGGAAAACGGCAGTACGCGCGTGTAGAAATCGAGCGACTTTTCCATGTCTGCGACTGTGAACCCTACCGAATGCACCCGCGCGGTCATCGCCAGCTATTCCGACGACCACGCCGTGCGGAAGTCCGGGTACAGCGTTAAGCCACCATCAATGAACAGGGTTTGCCCGGTGATGTAGGCGGCGAGGTCACTGCACAGAAACGCTGTTGCTTCTGCCATCTCTTCTGCTTCGCCCGCGCGCCCCATAGGAATGTGGCTTTCGACCATCGCTTTCTTCACGGGGTCATCAATCCAGGCACGATTGATGGGGGTGACGGTTGCACCCGGCCCAATGGCATTCACGCGGATCTGACGCCCGGCATACTCCAGCGCCAGTGTCATCGTCATGTTTTCCATGCCACCCTTGCTCACGCTGTAGCCAACAAAGCGCGGCTTAGGGATGCTCTGATGCACACTCGAGACGTTAATGATCACGCCGGGTTTGTCTTGCGAGAGCCAGTGCTGGATGGCCCGCTGGGCACACATAAACGCGCCAATCGTGTTGGTATTGATAACGCGGGTGAACCTTTCGATGTCGAGTTCGTGGCTGTCCGCGGCCACCTGGATGCCAGCGTTGTTGATGAGGAAATCGACCGTCCCCCATTCGTCGATGACCGTGTCAAACATGCGGTCAACTTCTTCTTTTTTGCTCACATCCGCCTGCACGAGGATATCTTTGCCGCCGTGCTGCTGCACTTTGTTGCGGCACCACTCCAGCGCTTCTTCGGTGTGCTGCGCTTCATCACGATCACGATAGTAGTTGATGGCCACATCAGCGCCATACTCGGCAAACTTAATTGCAATCGCCTGGCCGATGCCGCTGCTACCGCCTGTTACCAGTACCTTCTTGCCTTTGATACCCTTCACTTCCGGTCTCCTTTGCTATGGTCGATTAAGAAGATCAGCGACCCGCTGAGGTGGTCAGCTTCCACCACCTCAAACCGATGCGCCGTTGCTATGGTCGGTTAAGAAGATCAGCGACCAGCCCGGTCCAACCCGTCTGGTGACTTGCGCCCAACCCAGCGCCGTTATCTCCATGAAAGTATTCATGGAACAAGATGTAATCGCGCCAACGCGCATCCCCCTGAATGTGTGCCTGCCCGCCAAACACGGCGCGCTGGTTGTGCTCATTCAGCAGGAAAATGCTGGAAAGGCGGCGCGACAGGTCATCGGCGACTTCGCTCAGCGTCATCAGAACGCCGCTGCCTGTGGGGCATTCCACTGTGAAGGCATCGCCGAAATAGCGATGATATTTGCGCAGCGATTCAATCAGGAGGTAATTAATGGGAAACCAGATCGGGCCACGCCAGTTCGAGTTCCCTCCAAAAAGCCCACTCTTCGATTCTGCTGGCCAGTATTGAATGCCGAAATCCTGCCCGCCAATGTTCAGCCGATACGGCTGCTCGTGGATTTTGGAAACCGACCGGATGCCGAACGGCGACAGAAATTCGCGCTCGTCCAGCATATAACCCAGCACCCGGCGCAAACGGTCTTCGGTCGGCATGGCGAAGAGATGAGCGCTGCCATACCCGGGAATATCTGCACGGGCCAGGTTTTCTGCCAGGTGTGGGCGGTGCTTGCACAACCAGTCAATACTACGCGCAAAGTCAGCAAACCGGTTCAGCGACGCCTGGCCCACCGTCTCGACCGCGATTAACGGCATTAAGCCTACCAGCGAGCGCACCTTCAGCGGTATCACGTTGCCATCCGGCAGTTTCAGCACATCATAGAAGAAACCATCCGCCTCGTCCCACAGGCCAACGCCACCCCGCGCGTCCCCGCTGATGGCCTGTGCAATCCAGAGAAAGTGCTCATAAAACTTGATGGCCATGTCTTCGTAGGCCGTATCGCTGGTGGCGAGTTCCAGCGCGATGTTCATCATGACGAGACAGTAAAAACCCATCCAGGCCGTACCGTCGCTCTGGTTGATGTGCCCCCCGGTGGGCAAGACGGCGCTGCGGTCAAACAGGCTGATGTTGTCCAGGCCGAGGAAGCCACCCTGAAAGACGTTGCGCCCTTCGGCATCCTTGCGGTTCACCCACCAGGTAAAGTTGAGCAGCATCTTGTTGAAGATGCGCTTCAGGAAGTGGGTATCCTGCCTGCCATCCATCTCATAGACATGCCACGCAGCCCATGCGTGTACCGGGGGATTCACATCCCCGAATGCCCATTCATAGGCGGGTAGCTGCCCGTTCGGATGCATATACCACTCGCGCGTGAGCAGCAGCAGTTGCTCTTTCGCAAAGGCTGTGTCAACCATCGCCAGCGGCACGGCATGGAAGGCCAGATCCCAGCCGGCATACCAGGGGTATTCCCATTTATCTGGCATGCTGATAATGTCGAAATTGTTGAGGTGCTGCCATTCATGGTTGCGCCCAGCCTTACGCTGCTGAGGAGGCTGCGCGAGCGGATCGCCGTTCAGCCACTGTTCAATATCGTAGTAGAACAACTGCTTGCTCCACAGCATCCCAGCGAGCGCCTGGCGCTGAACGCGTTTGGCATCTGCGCTAAGATGAACGCCTGCGACCGCATCGTAGAATGTATCCGCCTCTTTCAGGCGTTCGTCAAAAATCGCATCTGGTGCGTCAAACGGGTTTACGTGGCTTTGCTGTGAGAGGCGCAGGTAAATGGTTTGCGTCTGGCCAGCGGCCACCATAAGGCGGTAGACCGCTGCAAACTTGGTGCCGCGCTTTTCGGGATTAACCGCAGTCGTTTCGCCGTTCACGATACAGCGATGAAAAGCATCCTTTACAAACGGTGTGGCATTTTCGAGGCCGAACAAGCGCGCTGCATTCGTCTCGTTTTCTGTAAACAGCGTGTCTGCTGCGTCCTTCGTATAGAAGTGATAGGTGCCCATTACCGGGTGCTGCGCAACCACCCCATCGCCGTCCAGCCACAACTGAGGCTTCTGAGGCACATCGTTCATCGGCCCGGCGGGGTAACCCCACCCCCAGGTGTTGCGAAACCACAGCGTCGGCAGCAGCACACATGGGGCTTCGTCTGGCCCATGATTTGTCACGCGAATACGGATCGCAATGTCGTCTGCGCTGAATTTTGCATACTCGATGACGACATCGAAGTAACGATCTTCGCTGAACACACCGGTATCCAGCAGCTCATACTCGAAGTCCTCAAGGCTGCGCCGCCCGTTCTCCGCGCCCAATGCCCCATAGGGGAATTCGCGCTGCGGATACTTATAGAGCATTTTCATGTAGCTGTGGGTGGGGGTGCTGTCCACATAGAAGTAATATTCCTTTACATCTTCGCCATGATTACCTTGCGAACCTGTCAGACCAAACATGCGTTCTTTCAGGATGGGATCTGACCCGTTCCAGAGGGCCAGCGCAAAGCACAGATACTGCTTATCGTCGCTGATCCCCCCCAGGCCGTCTTCCCCCCAACGATAGACCCGGCTGCGCGCATGGTCATGGGGGAAGAACTCCCACGCATTTCCGTGGGCGCTGTAGTCCTCACGAACGGTGCCCCAGGCGCGCTCACTGAGATATGGCCCCCAGTGGAGCCAGTTGGTTTCGCCGCTGCGCTGCTGGTTGAGGCGGTCATGTTCCGCGATGTTCTGGGTCATAGTCATCTCTGGTTATGGTCTCTTCAAGCCCGGCAAATGTGGATGAGACATCGAAAGCGCTGTTATAGCATCAACAGATTAAGCCCTGTTGACATCCCCTGCTGCCTGGCGCACTGAAACAGGGACAAACGTCAACAGACCGTAACACTGTTTCAGGAGAATAGCTGTTCCTGCTGTGGAGAACAACAAAGGACCTGTCCCTACGCTGCAAGAAGGGCTTACTTTCTGAAAAGCGCTGGTTGAAGCCAGTCAGGTGCCCGTTTGCAGCGGTGTACCACCGGATAATCTATCTACATTAGCCCAGGAAGACACAGAATCTGAATAGTCTGATCGGACTATTTCTTTGCAGGTCAGCCTTCTGGGGACCTGGTTAACCGTTATGATGGGGAGACAGGCCAGCACGATCGGATGGTGGCATAGAGGGGGCGATCCTATTGGCCGAACAGACGATGTCGTTTCCTTGAAACTGCCCTAAACTGAAGAGGTATGTGCCAGCGAGTCGCGGAGTGATAGCTGCGGTGGATCAGAAATCATCGACATTTCTCATCATTGATATGGATGCAGATTACGACATCAGTGATGATGTGCTGCACCACATCGCCCTCGGCACTGCCGCCAAGAGCGGGAACAGTTTCTTCTGTGCGCTGGTCGAACATGCAGCAAAAGCGCTGGGTGCCGATATGGTGTTCGTAACGGAATGCACCCGGCCCGACCGGTCTGCTGTGCGGACGCTGGCGCACTGGTACAAAGGGGCGATTGCCGAAGATTTCGAGTACGAGGTCGCGCCGTACCCGTGTTCACACGTGATGCAAGGCAAAATTTACATCCAACCGGCACGGCTGTTAGAAGATTATCCCGATGAAATGGTGGGCATGGAAAGCTATATTGGGATTCCACTGGTCAGCACCAAAGGGGCGATCCTGGGACATATCGTCGTGATGCAGGTGCACGCCCTGGGGGAGAAGCCTAAAGGGCTGTCTGCCCTGCGTATCTTTGCCGCGCGCGCTGCGGGTGAACTGGAACGGTTGCATTCCGAAACCGAGCTGGTGCAGTCAGAAGAACGCTACCGCCTGCTGTTCGACACGAATCCGCTGCCTATCTTCGTATTTGACGTTGATACTTTTGAGATTCTGGCTGCGAATCGTTCCGCCTTGCGGGTTTACGGGGTCAATATGCGTGCCCTGCAATCGATGCGATTCGATGCGCTGATACCGCCAGAAGACCGTGCGCGTTTCGAAACCTGGCTCAAGGAGCCGTTGCAGGCTGATCAGCCCTGGGATGCCATCTTTGAGCACCGTCCCAAAGCCGGGCAGAGCCTGACGGTACAACTGTCGCGCCGCTTCCTGCGATTTGAGGGACGTTCCGCCTGCCTGAGCCTCGTCAACGATATCACCGAGCGCAGACGCATCGAGCGCGAGCGCGACCAGGCCTACCACTCGCTCGAGCAGCGCGTCATCGAACGCACAGGCGAAATTGAGCGGCGGCGGCAAATCGCGGAAAGCCTGCGTGAGGTGCTGCGGACCATGAATTCGCAGCACCTGCTGAGCGATGTGCTGAACTACATTACGCGACAGGCACCGCTGCTGCTGGGGGCCGATGCGGTGGTGACGTGCCAGTATGTTGAAAAGGGGGACAAGTGTGAGATCCAGGCACAGCACGGCTTACAGCAGAGTCCATTATCCAGTGTCAATGATCCTCCTGGCTGGGAACTTATCAAGCAGCAGATTGGCGAAGGGCGTGCAATTGCGATAAACGGCGGCGATGTCACCACGCGGAATCGGGCTGGAGCCGCATACCAGCCTCAGTTTCAGGCGCTGCTGGCGGTGCCCTTGTCGATCCAGAACACGGTTTACGGGTACCTGATCCTCTACTACCTGGATCCGCGTTCTTTTGATGAGGAAACAATCAGCCTGGCGGTCACGTTTGCAGACCAAATGGCGCTTGCACTGGAAAACGCACACTTACGACAGGAGGCAGGACGCCTGGCAGCGTATGACGAACGCAGCCGGCTCGCGCGCGATCTGCATGACGCAGTGACACAGACGTTGTGGTCGGCAAGTTTGCTGGCGGATGTCATTCCAGCGCTGTGGCAGCGCGATCAGGTCCGTGCCGCGCAGCGCCTGGAACAACTGCGTCAGCTAAACCGGGTTGCACTTCAGGAAATGCGGGCGCTGTTGTTGGGTTTGCGTCCAAAAGCGCTCATTGAAACCGGTCTCGCGGATCTGCTGCGACAATTGATTTCGACGACAGCAACGCAGGCATCGTTCAGCATTGACTTTACCGAATCCGGTGAGACGCGGAAGATCCCGGCGGAAGTGCAGATTGCGTATTACAGAGTCGCCCAGGAGGCATTGAATAATGCTGTTCGACATGCTGAAGCGCAGCAGGTTTTTGTGGAGCTGACCTGCGACGATCACGCGCCATACATCGTGACTATGGCGATTCGGGATGATGGGCGCGGGTTCGATGCTTCAACGATTACGTCGGATCATTTCGGGACGAAGATCATGCGTGAACGCGCAGCTTCGGTTGGCGCGCACCTGACCGTTGCGAGCGAACCGGGTTCAGGTACCCTCATTGAGATGAAATGGTTTGCCGGGGAGGTGTGACGGATGAACGAAAAGGTTGTTCGGGTGATGGTCGTTGATGACCATTCCATGATACACATCGGACTTGCGGGTATGATGGAAGCGTTTGATGGTATCGAACTTGCCGGACAAGCCACCTCTGGCGAAGAGGCGATTGCCAAAATTCAGGAATTGAAGCCTGATGTCGTTCTGATGGACTTGATGCTGCCCAATATCAGTGGCATTGAAGCCACACGTCAGATTAAGGCAATCTGCCCATCTGCGCAGGTTCTGATTCTGACAAGCTACGAGATTTCGGCGGACGTTCACCGAGCGATTGCGGCTGGCGCGGTGGGTTATCTTCTGAAGAACGTTACAGCCACCGAACTGGAACGCGCCATTCGCTCTGCGGCGCAGGGGCAGCTTACCCTTGCACCTGAAGCAGCGAGAGCGCTGGTGGAGCATTCACAGTCGCAGAAAACGGTTCTGAAAAACCTGACCGACCGCGAGTTAGAGGTTCTGGGATTTCTCGCACGCGGGATGAGCAACGCTGAAATCGCGCGGCGGCTGGTCGTAAGCCCTTTCACCATCAAGGCACATGTCAGCAATATTCTTGCGAAACTTGATGTCAGTACGCGGGCAGAAGCCGCCGCACATGCGGTTTTGTATCACCTCGTCAAACTCGATTAAGGCGAGGGATGCCCGGCCCATGGCACGCCAACCGGTAACCCCAGAAACGCCGCGTTATGGCGAACTGGTTCCACGTTGATATGATGTTCTTTGACGTTTGTTCAAAATACCACGCATGCTGTTGTAAGGCAGATTTCGTCTCTCCACCAGGAGTCCACCAAAACCATTGTGCCGCAGTGTCGTTCGTATGACTCATTGGCTGTCATACGTCAGATCGGCGATGGTGAACTACTCGTGGGTCGTTTGTGGTGAGCATCTCCATTTTTTACGCTCAAAGTATGGCGCTGCCTGTGCTCAATGACCCGCTGAATGAATAAATGAATAGATGAAGGCAGATGCCGCTCATACAGAACAAGATCACAATGACGGGGTGCAGGGGGCTTTGCTCCCTCGCCAGTGTCATAGGGGCATAGTCCCCATAACCATTCACATTAATCCTGTTCCTGTACCAGGGATTCGCGCTGCGGGATCAGGTCCGAATTCTCGACGGTTGATGCGGGCCATACTCGATCTGTTTTCGCGGAGCCGGGCGGATGACTTCTACGTAATTTGACGTATACCCAGATGAGCATCCGAAAGATATAGTGAGGACAAACGACGTGTGCCGAAACCAGCTTCATCAGCGCCCACGAAACGCTAAAGCGATATGTAAACGTATGCATTACAGTCTGTTTGATGCAGCAGTATGCGCTTATGCCATTCTGATAAGTCTGGTCGCATCAGGTGTGTTCCTTAATGGGGTTGGTCATGGTGATCTTTATCCCGCCACAGGTAGATCATTCCGCCCGCACCTATCTGATTGATCCGCAAGGACAACTGCGTATCACCTATTCTTTTGGCACTGAACGGGATGTGCTGGTCAACAGCATCCGTCAAGTTGTGCAGCAGGGTTAGACCGTTTCAATATTAAGGAGGCAAAAGACCGATGAAAATACGTGTACTCACAATAGTTGCAGCTTTGATGCTGTTCATGCTGACTTTTGGGCTGGTAGCAGCTCAGGATGATGGGCATGGGGGCACCATGATGTCAGGCTTGCCAACCGTAGGGCCTGATGTCACGATTCGTTTTGCAGCGATGGTTGGCAGTCGTCCCGCAACCTGCGGCATGATCTATGATGGGTTGGGGACAGAGAATTCGACTGTGAGCCTGACCGACTTCCGTTTTTATGTGTCCAACGTGCGTCTCATCAATGCAGCCGGTGAAGAAGTCCCGGTTGAACTCACGCAGGATGGATTATGGCAGTATCAGAACGTCGCGCTGCTTGATTTCGAAGACGGAACGAGCATGTGCAGTGACGCGGGTAACGCCGACATGAACGATAAAGTCGTTGGCACAGTACCAGAGGGTGAATATACCGGCATAGTATTTGATCTGGGTGTGCCTTTTGAACTCAATCATCTGGATACGACCACAGCGCCTGCTCCACTGAATATCCCGGCAATGTGGTGGAACTGGCAGGCAGGTTACAAATTTGTCCGTATCGACATGCAAACCCCGGCAAGCCAAACCCCGGCATGGTTTGTGCATCTGGGCAGCACTGGCTGCCAGTCTGCCGACGGCAGTACGCCGCCAACCGAGCCATGCAGCAACCCCAACATGACCACTGTGCGTTTCGCAGAGTTCAGCCCGGTTCAGAACTTTGTAGTTGCTGATGCTGCCGGACTGCTGGCGGGTGTCAATCTTAACGAGAGCGCGCCACAGCCGCCCGGTTGTATGTCTGGTCCCGAAGACCCCGACTGTGCCACGCTTTTCCCCGGCTTTGGGCTGGATGTGGCGACGGGTGCAGTGAGCACAGATACCCCGCAGGCGTTTTTCCGCGCAGAGTAGGTTAAAATAGCACTGGTATGTAGGCGTGCTGTCGATAAGCGCGCCTACGCCAATGAGTTTGCTGGACAGAAAACACTATGCGACTTCGCGTCCAAGATGTTTCATTCGCCGCTCTAGCGGCAGCAGGTATTGTTCATCTCCTGATTGCCCCTGATCATTTTTCGCACACGCCAGCGCACGGCACATTTTTTGCCGTCGTCGGATTTACGCAGCTTGCCTGGGCAATGATTGGAGTCGCCAGACGCCCTCGCATGAGCCTTGCCCAGTATGTCAGCGGCATGCTCCTCTCTGGAGGGGTGATTGTCGTATGGCTGCTCTCGCATCTGGTGGCTGTCCCTTTTGCTTTAGAATCACATCCGCTCGATCTACCGGCAATGGTGACAAAAGTCGCAGAGATGGCGGCATTCGCCACCTTTATTATGGGGTTCGATCACCTCCAAAGGCGACTGTCGGCGGGCACGCGGCGCTTTTTCAAGTTGTCACCGACTATTGTTCCTCTGGTCGGCGGGTTTGTGGTGTGGGGCGGCGCGATGTTGATCACGCTTCTGTTTCCGGGTCTGGTGCAGGTGATTGGTCATCCTCATGCTACCTATGATTACACGACGGCATCACAAAGTGCCCGCAGCACATCTGCCTATTTCAGCATTGTCAATGCTGGCTCGCAGCCGGATACGCTGGTGGCGGTTTCGGGGGAGAGTATTGGAAATATTACCTTACACCGAACCACCATTGATGACCAAGCCATTGCCCGAATGCGTGATCTGAACGGGATAGCGCTTCGTCCCCATACGCGGGTGGACTTTTCACCCGCTGGAAATCATGTCATGCTGGATGGACTGACCACGGATCTTTATGAAGGGGACATTATTCCTCTCACGCTGCATTTTGCTTCTGGTGAAACTGCAACCCTTGAGTTCGACGTTGTGATGCTGACTCCAGAAGATCGGCTCAATTTTGAGCGTATAGGAGCCTTTCAGATCACGAATGCATGGGTGCGTGCTACCGCGTCGCTCGATGGTCTTGTGGCAGTGAACGAAGGCAGTTACGAATGGCGGCTGCCACAGGGGTTTCCGCTGCCGCGTATCCCGAATAACAACCCCATGACCGCCGAAAAAGTTGAACTAGGCAGATATCTGTTCTACGATGCGCGTCTTTCCGGCAACGGTACGCAATCATGCTCATCATGCCATCTTCAGGCACGCGCTTTTACTGATGGGCGTGCGCTGCCGGTAGGTTCAACCGGCGATATTCACCCGCGCAATTCGATTACGCTGACGAACACGGCTTACAGCGCGACCCTGACATGGGCGAACCCGAACCTCATAGTGCTGGAACGCCAAATCCCGATCCCGATGTTTGGGGAGCATCCCGTAGAAATGGGAATCACCGGTAATGAAGACCTCGTCCTCGCGCGTTTCCGTCAGGATACGCTCTATCAAACGATGTTTGCAGCCGCGTTTCCTGATCAAAGCGACCCATTTACTTTCAACACTATTGCTCTGGCGCTGGCATCGTTCAACCGAACCCTGATTTCTGGTAATTCCCCCTACGATCACTATGTACGTGGGGATACAACGGCGCTTTCGGAGTCGGCTCAGCGCGGTATGGCATTGTTCTTCTCCGAAGGATTAGAATGCCATCACTGCCATACCGGATTCAACTTCACGCTCTCGACGGTGACAGCAAATACCACGTTCGAGGATTATCCCTTTTTCAACACCGGACTGTATAACATTGGTGGCACAGGCGCTTATCCAACCGGCAATACAGGCATCCATGAAATTACCAATGTGGCATCCGATATGGGACGGTTCCGTCCGCCGACGCTGCGAAACATCGCGCTCACTGCTCCATATATGCATGATGGCAGCATCGCTACACTCCCTGAAGTGATCCAGTTTTATATAGATGGCGGACGTGTGATCAGTGAAGGTGACTACGCTGGCGATGGACGAGCCAATCCTTACAAGAATGGACTTGTCCCCGGTTTCACGCTTACAGATCAGGAAATTGCCGATCTGATCGCTTATCTTGAAAGTCTGACAGATGCGGAATTCATTACGGACCCACGTTTCAGCGATCCCTTCATCGATACAGATGGATAAATCATCTCAGATTACCCACCGCATTCAGTGCCGGGCAATGCGCATGAAACC
>CAZQIJ010000119.1:0-11046 GCA_964592955.1 uncultured Anaerolineaceae bacterium | reverse complement strand
ACGGTGGGGATGGTGCCGCAGATACGCAGCTTTGCAGACGAAGGGTTGCAGGTGCGGCTGGCCATCAGCCTGCACGCGGCTACCGACGACGAGCGCAGCGCGCTGCTGCCGGTTAACCGCCGCTGGCACCTGGATGAACTGATGGACGCCTGCCGCTACTACATCGATAAGACTGGGCGGCGCATTACCTTCGAATGGGCGCTGATTCGCGGGGAGAACGACACGCCTGAACAGGCACACGCGCTGGGCGGCCTGCTGACCGGGCTGCTGTGCCATGTCAACCTGATCCCGCTGAATCCCACGCATGGCTTCGGCGGAAGGCCCTCGAATCCTGACGCGGTTGAGGCGTTTATCCGCATCCTGGAAAGTTATGGCGTTCCGGCAACGGTGCGTGTGCGGCGCGGGCTGGATATCGACGCCGGCTGCGGCCAGCTTAAATCTGCCGTGCTGAAGCACTCTCAAACGCAGGAGCAGGGCTGAGTTGCTCACGGTGGGTGATGCGCTCAAACTGGATATCTTCAGCGGTTCACGGGTAGTGGCTGGGCAGCGCGGGCTGGATCGTATCGTAGACTGGGTACACAACGTGGGTGTTCCAGACGCGGCCAAATGGTTGAACGGCGGCGAGCTTGTACTGACCACCGCCATCAACATGCCAGAGCTGCGCGAGGAACAGGAAGCGTATCTGATCGCCATGATCGAGAAAGACGTGGCGGGGCTGGGGATTGCGGTGGGCAGCTACATTCACGCAATTCCCGACCATCTGTGCGCGATTGCCAACAACCACAATTTTCCGCTGATCGAGGTGCCGTATCAGGTGCGGTTTGTGAACATCGCGCGTGAAATCAACATGCGTATTTCACAGCGTATGGTCAAACGCGCGCTGGAAATACACCAGGCGCTGACCACGCTGGTGCTGGACGGCAGCATCGAAACGCTGGCGCGCACGCTGGCGGACCTGGTGCATCAGTCTGTAAGCATCGAAAACGAACGGTTTGAGGCGTATGCCAGTGTCAATATCACGGCGGTGGACGAAGCGCGCCGCTATACACAGCAGTACGGGCGCACCGATCCGAGGCTGGTGCGGGCACTGGAGACCGGGGGCTTTCTGCCGCAAATCCGCCGGACACTGCGGCCCGTGCTGCTGCCCAAGATGCCGGATGTGGGCCTGGAGATGGAGCGCATTCTAGCGCCGATTGTCGTACACGGCGATATTTACGGTTATGTGTGGATTATCGCCGATGGCAGGCCGCTTTCAGAACTGGAACAGATGGCGATTGAGAGCGGCGCGACAATCGCTGCGCTGATGCTGCTGCGCGAGGAATCCGTGCAGCGCGAAGAGGCCAAACAGCGCGGCGACCTGCTGGAAGCGCTGATGCAGGACAACATCGCGGCACGCGCCGAAGTGCTCATCGACCGCGCACTGCGCTATGGCGTGGATGTCCGCCAGCCGTTTCGCGTTCTGCTGCTGGAGGGCAGCAGCCAACCCCTCACCCGGCGCTATACCCAGGTCAACCGCCTGGTTGAGCGCGAACGCTGGTCCATGATTGTAGGCCAGTTTGTGGGACAACTGGTGCTGTTGGCTCAGGATACCACCACCCTGAAGGCGACTGCACAGAAGATCTGCGAGGTGCTGGACGACGGGACCACGGTCGCCATCAGCGCGGCGCAGCGCGGCATCAACCGCGTGGCAACCGGCTACCAGCAGAGCCGGGAAACTGCCTACATCAACACCCGTCTTCACCCCAGGCAGACCGTGAGCCTGTTTGACGATCTGGGTTACCTGCATGCCCTGTACCGTGCCGGGGTCGAAACCCTGGCGGGCAACCCGTATGTGCCGTCGCTGCGCAAACTGACCGAAGAACAGCAGGCGGATCTGTTCAACACGCTCGAAACGTACCTGGACGCGGGCGGCAACGGCGTGGCGACGGCTGAACTGCTGCACATTCACCGCAGCACGCTCAATTACCGGTTAGCGCGTATCACCGAAATCTGCCATGTCGATCTTTCTGACCCTGGGATTCGCACCAACCTTCAGATCGCGCTCAAACTGGTGCGCCTGTTCGATTAACGTCTGGTGGCAGACGCTGATGCCCTTCGGAGCCGTGCGGTTTGCCATCTGCCAGCCACAGGATCTCATAGGGTTCGAGCATGATGTCACGCTTAAGGTCAATGTGGCGTTCGGTAAGAAGGTCAATCACAGTGGCCGGAATCGGCCAGTAGAAGCCGAGGGTATGGCGGCTGACGGATTGCGGCGTCTCGGCAAAATTCGCCACCACCATGATCTTATGGTTACGGATGAAAGCCAGGACGTGCGGATTGTGGGTGGTGAAGAAGAATGTCTGCTTATCTGCAAAACCCGCGTTGGCCTTGCGCGCGTGAATCATGTGCTGCATGCCCTGGAAGATGCGCCCCTCAACGGTGATCGAATCAGTACGGTTCTCGGCGCGCTTCCAGTCAAAGGCGGGGCGGTGTACCCAGCGGCTGTCGATGGACCTGGCTGGATCGCTGCGAAAGCTGTAGTCGTTGAGCGTGGCGATTTCGTCGCCGATGTAGATCAGCGGAATGCCGCCCGCCGCGAAGATCAGGCCATACAGCATCAGGATGCGATGCACGGCCAGTTCGACAGCGTGTTCGTTATTCGTCTCCAGCGCCTGTTCTAATCCTGCCAGCGAGGCAGTCGTGCCGGAAATGCGCATATCGCGCGTGACGGGGTTAAAGTTAAAGGGGAGGCCGCTGGCGAAGCTGCCGGAAAAGTGCCCGGTGTAGAACTGGTTCAGAAACTGGCGGTGATCAAAGCCGTAAATGCCGACCGCGGCGGCGTCTTCGTCTGCAAAAGACCAGCCGATATCGTCGTGGACGCGCACATAATTGACCCAGGCGCACGCGTCTGGCAGTTGGAACCGTTCGCGCATTGCCGTAGAGAGCAGCTTCACCTCGCGGGTGGCCAGCGCCTCCCACAGCAGCGCCATAAAAGTGGGGTTATACGAGATGGGGGATTCATCCCAGCGCACGTAGCTCTGCACATCATCCGGGTGGACAATCGCCTCAGACTTGAAGAGCAGCGCCGGGGCAGCGATGCGCGCAAGCGCGTTAAATGCCTGGATGATTACGTGAACTTCCGGCAAATTCTCGCAGCCTGTGCCCAGCCGTTTCCAGATAAATGCAACGGCATCCAGCCTCAGCACATCCACACCATGATTCGCCAGGAACAGCATTTCGGCCAGCATCGCGCGGAACGTCTCTGGATTGGTATAGTTCAGATCCCATTGAAAACTGCGAAACGTCGTCCACACCCACTGCCTGATTTCCGGCAGGTAGGTGAAGCTGCCGGGGGACTGCTCTGGGAAGATTTCGCGCAGGTGCGGGGCATACTGATCAGGCAGCGTGCGATCCGGGAAGAAGTAATAGAATTTGCGGTATTCGGCATCGCCGAGACGGGCATTCAGCGCCCAGGGATGCTCGTCTGAGGTATGGTTGAAGACGAAATCCAGCACCAGGCTGATGCCATGCTGGTGCAGTTCTTCTGCCAGCAGCCGCAGTTCCTGCATGGTACCCAACTGCGGCGCAACCTGCCGGTAATCGCTGATGGCATAGCCGCCGTCGTTATCGTTGTCTGGGCTGTCGAAAAGCGGCATGAGGTGCAGATAGGTGATTCCCAGCTCGAGGAAGTAGGGAATGCGTTCCCGGACGCCGTTAAGAGACCCGGCAAAGTGATCAACATAGCACACCCCACCTACCATCTCGTGGCTCTTGAACCAGTACGGTTCGGATTCGCGCAGGGTATCGCGCGCGCGAAAAGCCGGGGGACGTTCGGTAAAGGCTTCGACTGCCGTTACCAGGATCTGCTCCAGATGATAGAAGAAATCGTAGCGCTGGCCATAGAGGGCCATCAGGCGTTCGAACAGCACCGGGAAATAGGCCTGCATGCGCTGTGTGAAAAGCGCTTCGTCTGATGCGCTGCTGAAGTGTGGCCGGATGCGCGGCAGCAGACGCTTGAGGGAGATTTGCGCTTCGTGCTGTAAATTAAGGTCAACCATACAACTTTGCCCCGTGAATGTGCGTAAACAGACTGATGAAACGTGACACCATTCTAACCGGAATCCGGTACCCGAACGATAGAATGGGTTGTGGGTTATGGCCGCAGGACTGTTTCGACATATTGTGCGCCTTCGTGCTATACTTCACTTGTATCTAGAGACTGTGGCAGCCGCCGCTGGCAGCCACGTATTACCAAATGGACTGCCAATATCAGCACATAGCTGGAAGGAAGGATCTCCATGCCCTCATTATTTGAGAAAATTCAGACGCTCATCAGTGCCAATCTGCATGGGCTGGTTGATCGTGCACTTGAAGCGAATTCTGTGAAGGTACTTGACGAATACATCCGTCAGGTAGAAAGCAATCTGGTCGCGCTGGAAGAATCGGCGGCCACCGTCGGCGGTACCGTGAAAACCCTCAAACGCAAATATGAGGAATTCGCAGGCGCTGCTGAAAAGCTGGATCGTGACATCGATACGCTCATCATCAACGGCAAGGATGATCTGGCAGCGGCGGCCCAGGCCGATCTGAATACCAAGCAGCAGCTTGCCCAGGAATATTACGAGCAGTGGCAGGATCAGGAAAAGCAGTACCAGACGATGCTGGATATGCGCCTGAACCTGGAATCGCGGCTGACGGCCGTCCGGCAGGAACGCGAACACCTGCGCGCCCTGATCGAACTGGCAGAAGCCAAGAAGGTCACCACCAAGACGATCAAGAGCCTCGATGGTCTGGCGAAGGTCGGCGACGCAGAAATCACCAGCCTCAGCGAGCAGATCCGCGCCCGCCTGGACAAAGAAGACGCCCGTCTGGAGATGGCCACCCGCAACATTTCCGGCGAAATCGAAGAAGCGGTGCGTGGTGGCGAAATCGAAGCGCAGCTCGAAGAACGCCGCCGCCGTTTGCTGAGCAGCCAGGGTGGGCAGGGCCAGTCTTCCTCATCGTCCTAATGTGAACGGTTAAGGCAGCGTCCCTCGCAAAAGGGGGATTCACGACCTTGTTAAGAGAATAAGCGAGTAGAGCAAAATGTCTTCAAACGATCAGATCCGTCAGCGGGCGCTGGGTGCCGTGCTGCGCAACGCGGTCTTAAGCTGGCAGGTAGGGTTTACCGTGCTGTTCACGGCACTGCTGTACCTGTTTGTGGATGTCAGTGCGACAATCCCCGCATGGCAGAACTGGTTCTGGCTGGTGGGTGGCGGTGCGGCAGCGCTGGCCTTTGTTATTACCACCATGACGGATCCACAGGCCGCACAGGAAGCGGTGACCCGCGAGTTCGAGCGCCAGTATGATCTTTCGCAGATCAAGAACCGTGTTTCGCGGGAACGTGTGAAAGATGCGCTGGAATATCGCCGCAACATGCTGACGCTGGCAAAACGGGCGCGCGGTGCCATGCGCATCCAACTGCTGACGACCATTGAAGACGTCAACGACTGGATCGCGCATATGTATGAGCTGGCGCAGCAGGTGGATTCCTTTGAAGCCAACGATCTGGTGGAACGCGACCGCAAAGTCGTGCCACAACAGATCGAAAAGACCCGCATCCGCATGCAGCAGGAAAAAGATCCCGGCGTGAAGACTGATCTTGAACGACAGGTGAAACAACTCGAACAGCAGCTTGTGAACCTCGAAGCGACCGTTAACAGTGTGCGCCGCGCCGAAATTCAACTGGAGAGCACATTGGCCTCGCTGGGCACAATTTATGCACAGATGGCGCGTTTGGGCGCAAAGGATGTAGACAGCGCGCGTGCGCAGCGGCTTCGTCTGGAAATTCAGGATGAAGTGGCCAGTTTGCAGGATACGAATGATGCGATGGGCGAGGTTCAGGCGCAGACCCTGCGGATGAAGTAGGGCCTGCAACCGCACTCTACGATCTACCACTCCCTTTCTTGCGGCACCGCGGCCCGGCCAGGCTCACCGGTGCCGCCCGTATTTTCCACGTTTTCCCTCAAAGCCTGCCCCACCCTGTGTTATGATTGGGCACAAATGGTTCGCTTCAGCAACATTACAGAGAGGACGAAGGGGTATGGCACAGTTAACAGACCGTGTCGCCGTGGTAACAGGCGCTAGTCGCGGTATCGGGCGCGGCATCGCGCTGGAATTGGCGCGGCGCGGGGCGACAGTCGTCGTGAATTACCACAGCAGCCCGGATGCCGCTGACGCCGTAGTGGGCGAAATCCTGGCGGCAGGCGGCACGGCCTCAGCCTTTCAGGCGGATGTAAGCGCCGAAGACCAGGCCAATGAACTGATCAGCTACGCTGCCAGGCAGTACGGCAGGCTCGACATTCTGGTCAACAACGCCGGGACCACGCGCGACGGCGTCATCATGCTGATGAAACCTGAGGATTTCGACCTTGTGATTCAGACTAACCTGCGCAGCACATGGCTGTGCGCCAAAGCAGCGGTGCGCGTGATGATGCGCAAACGTTACGGGCGCATCATCAACATCACCAGCGTCAGCGGCATTGTGGGTCAGGCAGGCCAAACGAACTACAGCGCCAGCAAAGCCGGGATCATCGGGTTCACCAAAGCGCTCGCGCGAGAGATCGCCAGCCGCAGCGTGACGGTTAACGCCGTCGCGCCGGGATTCGTGCTTACGGATTTGACCAAAGACCTGCCAGAAGACCTCACCAAACAGCTTAACACCCTGATTCCACTGGAGCGGTGGGGCGAAATTCAGGATGTTGCGAATGCGGTGGCGTTCCTGGCCTCTGACGATGCAGCCTACATCACAGGGCATGTCCTGAATGTGGACGGCGGTATGGCCATGTAGCACAAGCGCGGTTGGCCAACGTGCATAAAAGTCTCTACAAGTCTTAAGGCGGGCGGGTCGAAGCGCGCCGGGACCGATGCTATCATTAATGGAAATAGAGTCCGTTGGAGATGGAATAATGACCTTTGACCAGGAAAAGTTAAGGCACCTTACCGATGCGCACAGCAAATGGGAAAAGCAGACCCTCAAACCCATTCTGGACCGCAAACCAGAGCGCCGCACAGCGTTTGTCACCCAGTCCAGTGTGCCCATCAACCGCCTCTATACCCCGCTGGACGCTGCCAACCTGGATTATCTGCGTGACCTGGGCAACCCTGGTGAGTACCCGTTTACGCGCGGCATCCATGCGACCGGCTACCGGGGCAAACTGTGGACGATGCGCATGTTTGCCGGGTTTGGGACGGCAGAAGAGACCAATGCCCGCTACAAGTACCTGATTGAACAGGGCAACATGGGCCTTTCGGTGGCGTTTGACCTGCCCACGCTGATGGGGTACGACACAGATGCGCCTGAAGCGCTGGGCGAATTCGGGAGCTGTGGCGTGGCCATCAGTTCGCTGAAAGACATGGAAATCCTTTTTGATGGCATTCCGTTGGGCGAAGTATCCACCAGCATGACCATCAACAGTCCGGCGGCTGCCATCTGGGCGTTTTACATCGCGGCGGCAGAAAAACAGGGTGTGCCCATGGCCCGGCTGCGCGGCACGCTGCAAAACGACATCCTCAAAGAGTACATCGCGCAGAAAGAGTTTATCTTCCCGCCAGAACCGTCGATGCGGCTGGTGACAGATACCATCGAGTTTGCGGCTCGGCATCTGCCGGAATGGAACAGCATCAGCGTCAGCGGCTATCACATCCGTGAAGCGGGCAGCACCGCGGTGCAGGAACTGGCATTTACGCTGGCAGACGGCCTGGAGTATGTGCGGTGGGGACTGGCACGCGGTATGGATATTGATGACTTCGCGCCGCGCCTCAGTTTTTTCTTCAATGTGCATAACGATTTCTTCGAGGAAATCGCCAAGCTGCGCGCGGCACGGCGCATTTGGGCGCGCGAGATGCGCGAAACCTTTGGCGCGAAGGACCCGCGCTCGTGGCTGATGCGCTTCCACACGCAGACGGCGGGTGTGAGCCTCACCGCGCAGCAGCCAGAAGTCAACCTGATTCGCGTGGCGATTCAAGCGCTGGCGGCGGTAATCGGCGGGACGCAGTCCCTGCACACCAACAGCATGGATGAAGCGCTGGCGCTGCCCAGCGAGCACGCTGTGACGCTGGCGCTGCGCACGCAGCAGGTGATCGCAGAAGAAAGCGGGGTCATCAATACGGTTGACCCGCTCGGCGGCAGCTACTTTATGGAAGCGCTGACCAACGAGACCGAACAGGCTGTTTATGAGTACTTCCGGCGCATCGATGAATTTGGCGGGCTGCTGCCCGCGCTGAAGGCTGGTTTCTTCCAGAAAGAGATCTCAGACGCCAGCTACCGGCACCAGATGGAAGTGGACACCAACGCGCGCACAATCGTGGGTGTAAACAAGTATGCCAACAGCGAACCGTTCAGCATCCCGATCCTGGAGATGGATCCACAGGGGTACGAGCGGCAGTTGAACCGCCTGAAAACGCTGCGCCTGGAACGCGACAACGACGAAGTCCAGCGCACGCTTAGCGCACTGCGCGATGCCTGCGCCGGAACCCAGAACGTGATGCCCTTTCTGATTGATGCGGCCAAAGCCTATGCAACGCTCAGCGAGATCACCGATGTGATGCGGGTGTCGTTTGGGTTGTATCAGGAACCGCTGTTCGTTTAGCCCAGCAGCGCGCCAGGATATCGCCGGGGTGCAGTGCTGCACCCCGGTTCGCTGTGGCTGAGCAGCGAACTCTGGTCGAAGCCCTCGCTGATTCTGATTAGGATCATAGCCTGGTGATTGGCGTCATCGCAGCGTTGCAGACCTTGGCGACGGTCTACATGCCGCAAACCCAGCAGCCGCAGGACAGCCCGGCATCCGCCGCACATTTCCTCTGTGTGCGTACATTCCGCCAGCTCGTGGATTCTCGCAGTCATCATCGCTCTGCTGACGGTACTTCAGTTTTCAGAACGTGGCTTTTGCAGAGGCTGAGGGAACGCGCTATAAAGCGATAAAGAGGAATGCGTATTCGCGGCGTCACAGTGCCAAGCACAACGCTGATTCCGCGCATCACGACACAACGACGCTGAGAGGTAATGAGATGAGTCTGATCATTCGCAACGCAAGAATGATGGCACCAGGCGGCCCACGCGTGGGTTGGCTTCTGGCCGAGGGTGGAACAATCGCAGCGCTGGGTACTGAGGAACCCCCTGCCGCTGACCGGGTTATCGAGGCTGCGGGGCACACACTGCTGCCGGGCTTCATCGATATCCACGTACACGGCGCGATGGGTCACGAGACGATGGACGCCAATGCCGACGGCCTGCGGGAAATGGCGCGGTTCTACGCGACGCACGGTGTGACGAGTTTTCTGGCCACGACGTGGACGGCGTCCCACGCACGCATTATGAAAGCGCTGGATGCGGTCGCAGCGGTGATGGGCGAACGTGGCGGCGCGCAGCTTCTGGGCGTTCACCTGGAAGGGCCATACCTGAACCCCGCCAAGTGCGGCGCGCAGGACGCCGGGCTGATCCGGCGCGCCAACAGCGGCGAAGTGCTCGATCTGCTGGATACCGATGTGGTGCGGTTGGTGGCGCTTGCGCCAGAGTACCCGGAAAATCACTGGCTGATTGACGAATGTGTGGCACGCGGCATTCGGGTGGCCGCTGCGCATACCGCCGCAACCTTTACCGACATGCGCGAGGCCGTCAGGCGGGGGTTGTCGCAGACCACGCACACGTTTAACGCGATGTCGCCGCTGCATCATCGTGAACCAGGTGTGGTGGGGGCCGCGCTGACCATGCCCGAACTGCTGTGTGAACTGATCGCCGATAACGTCCATGTGCATCCGGCAGCCATGCATCTGCTGCTTTCTGCGCGTGGGGTCACGAACATCGCGCTGATTTCTGACGCGGTGCGCGGCACGGGGCTGGCCGCGGGCACAACGTATCTTCAGGATGGCCGGGAAGTGACGACACGGGGGGGCGCTGCCTATCTGCCAGATGGAACGCTCGCAGGCAGCACCCTGACGATGGATGTCGCGCTGCGCAATTTCATCGGGGCGGTCCACAGGCCGCTGGCGGACGTATGGCCTGTGACCAGCCGCAGCGCTGCGCAAGCGTTTGGCTGGAACAAAGGCAGCCTCGAACCGGGCAAAGACGCGGACCTGGTGCTGCTGGACAACGCGCTTGAGGTGGTGTTGACGGTCGCAGGAGGAGAGATCGTTTATGAGCGGGTTAGCTGAGATGACTTCACGCTCGTTTCTGGAACAGGAAATCCATGAACAGCCGCAGGTCATCGCGCGGCTGCTGGACGCGCAGCATGAAAGCGCGGCACAGATCGCGGCGGCCATTCGCCGCTTCGACCCGGCATTCGTATACATTGCCGCACGCGGGACGAGTGATAACGCGGCACGCTATGCCCAGTATGTGTTTGGGTCGCTGCTGCGTATGCCGGTCGCGCTGGCCGCGCCGTCACTGCACACGCTGTATGATACACCCCCGGTCCTCGCGCGGGCGCTTGTGATCGGGATCTCACAGTCTGGCGCATCGACCGACATCATCCGGGTGCTGAAGGATGCACGCGAACAGGGCGCGATGACGCTGAGCCTGACCAACACCCCTGGATCTGACCTGGAAGCGGCCACGGCGTGGCATCTGCCGCTGGGTGCGGGCGAAGAACGGAGTGTGGCCGCCACCAAAACTTACACCGCAGAGCTGACCGCTATCGCCCTGATCGCAGCAGCCCTGACCGGCACACAGGAGAACATGGACTCCGTGCGGCAGATCCCAGAGCACGCCGCCCATACGCTGAGACAGTCCGCAGAGATCGCGGGCTGGGTGCAGCGCTATCGTTATATGTCCCGTTTCATCACCATTGGGCGCGGGTTCAACTACTGCACCGCGTTTGAGATCAGCCTGAAGGTACAGGAACTGTGTTACGTGCCCAGCCCGCCCTACAGCGAAGCCGATTTCAGGCACGGGCCGATGGCGATGGTCGAAGCGGGCTTCCCGCTGATGGTGGCCGCACCGCACGGCAAAACGCTGCCGGTGGTGCTGGATTTTCTGGACAGGCTTGCAGAGAAACAGGCCGAGGCGCTGGTTATCAGCAACGATTCACA
>CAZQIJ010000118.1:0-11116 GCA_964592955.1 uncultured Anaerolineaceae bacterium | reverse complement strand
ACGATGCCGGCCAGCTCCTGGTTGACCTGGCGCTGCTGCCCTTCAGCGGCAATAAGAACCTGCACCGCTCAGTCTATACCAAGCTGGAGGCGCTCCAAAGCGACCTGGAATCGATCTACCTGCGTTTTGCCGAAGACCGCGGCGACGAAACCTTTGCGCAGCGCCTGAAGCTGGCCAAGGCGCGCGCGCTGATCCGCGTTGCCAAGGGCCGCGCCAAACGCAGCCAGAAGAACCTGAGGCAGCGCGAATACCAGCAGGCCATCGATTCCGCGACTGAGATCATGGAGAACACCGAAGACGCCATCGCGCATCTGGAAATGGTGCTTTAAGTGCAGGAACTGCGCCGGGGTGTAGCGGCGAGGCACCCTCCCCTGTTCACGCTGCCGCCTTCCAGACCGGCCTAAAACGTATCAATACGTATCGTGATGTTTCAATACGTTTAAACTGTGTTTGTATCCCGTTTGTGCGCAGATCTGCACACACATCCTCGTCCATCTGATCCTATACTTATAGACAGCCAGAACACCTAAGGTCCGCCCTGCCGGGCGGGCTTCTGGCTGTCATGCGCATCTCAGATAATGAGAGGACCCCTTTATGCTTCGTTTGATCCCTGTTTTCATGCTGCTCGTATTGAGCGTCGTACCCCTTCGGGCCGCCGTCCACACCGTTGGCACCGGCACCCCGGCAAGCTGTACCGAGGCTGCACTGAACACCGCTGTGGCGGCAGCGAACGCCGCCAACGGCGGAAGCATTGTGTTCAACTGCGGCGGTGACAGCGTAACCATCCCCATCACCACGCAGAAACGTTTCGATAAGGCGGCGGCAGTCTATGAGATTGACGGCGGCGGACTGATTACCCTGGACGGGCAAAGCGCCACACGCATCCTCTATACGGCCTCAGGGCTTGGCATTTCCTTCACGGTGCGCAACATCCGGTTGGTTAACGGCAACGCCGCCAGCGATGCCGAGGCCGAACGCGCCCAGAACCAGGGCGGCGCAATCTACAGCGGCTACGAAAACACCCTGACGGTGGATAACGTCCACTTTGAAGGCAACCGGGCGCAAACCCGGGGCTTTCACTATCATGGCGGCGGCGCAATCGCCATCGATACGACAAGCGTCGTCACCATCAGCAACAGCGTCTTCATCGACAACCGCGCGCCCAGCGGCGGCGCGATCAATAACCTGCTCAGCAAACTGACGGTGACCAACAGCGTGTTTCGGGAAAACCGGTCAACGGTGACGGCGGGTGACGGCGGCGGCGGTGGTGGCGCGATCTATAACGACGCCGGGCGTGTGACGATCACAGACTGCGTAATCATCGGCAACCGCGCGCAGGATCTGGGCGGCGGCATCTTCTCGTGGGCTAACCAGGTCAACGAAAAGAGTGGACCCACGAAAATCGTCAACACGGTGATCGCCGAGAACACGGCAGATCATGGCGGTGGTTTGTGGAAAGGCGGATCGTACATCCTGAAGCTGACCAGCTCGACAGTCGCCAACAATACCGCAACCAGTCGCGGTGGCGGCATATCCGGCACCGGCCCCGGCGTTAACTTCAAGATCGTCAACAGCACCATCACAGGCAACCGCGTGCTGAATACCGGCTCGGCAGGGGGCATTTTCAGTTCCGGCAACACGTCCACGATTGTCAACAGCACCATCGCCTACAACAGCGTCCCGGACGACGACGCCAGTGTCGGCGCGGCCTTCCATGGTGACATCTCGCTGCGCAACACCATCATCGCGCACAATACAGGCGGCTGGACGGGTGTGTGGACCTGTATGGGGAACTGGGTCAACGCGGGCAACAACATCCAGTATCCGGGCGGAACCACCTACTGCGACGGTATCCCGGTCGGGGACCCGAACCTGAACCCTGCCCTCAACCCTGCGCTGGATGCGGTGACCCCTGGCGGCACGACGCCCACGCTCGCGCTGCAAATCCCCAGCCTGGCAATTAACGGCGGCGCGGAGTGCCCGGCAACGGACCAGCGCGGCATCAGCCGACCGCAGGGGACCTACTGCGATATCGGCGCGTTTGAGCTGGAAGGCACGGTACCCGCTGCATTCACGCTCGTCTCCCCGGCAGATAACGCGCAGATCACTGCCCAGACATTCACATGGAACGCGGCCCCGGGCGCGACCAAATACCGCGTGAAGATCACCGATAACAATGGCAATGTGAAGGTCAACGTCAAGCTGGATGCAGCGGCGTTCTCGTGCAGTTCAACCTGCTCGTATACTGCCACCGCCAGCCTGAAGACCAACCGGGTTTATACCTGGCAGGTGAAAGCGATCAACCCGTTCGGGGTAACTAACGGCGGCAAGCGGCGCTTTACGGTGTCGCCGGCCTAACGATAACGACACAGATCCGGGCAGAACCGTTCTGCCAAACGGCTTCGGGAGAACGCGCGTCCCGGAGCCGTTTGGCGTTCGCATGCCAGGCACGATCTTTGCTTGTTGACGCACGCGCCGGACTCTGCTATAAAACGTATGTTCTGCACATAACCTGTGAAAGGGTGCCCCGTGACACAACCGAATGCCGCGCGCGAACTCGCCATCGCCCGCGATGCCCTGAAGAAGAACGACACCAAACATGCCCTGCATCACCTGGGATGGGCACTGAACGCAGAACCGGGTCACCCTGAAGCGCTGGCGCTGCTGGAAACGATCTTCGCCGGGGCACGCGATCCGCTGCTGCTGATACCCTATTCTAACCGCATGAGCACCGCCGACGGCGCGCTGCGGGCTTATGCGCTGGCGTATGCAGGCAGCATCGACGAAGCGCTGCGCCTGCTCAACACGGTCAGCACCACCATGACCGGCCCCGGCTATTTATCCTGGGCGGCGCGCTGGCTGGCAAAACCTGAACTATGCGAAAAAGCCGATCCACAGACCGTTGTCGAGGTGCTGCTGACGCTGGCACAGAAATACCCGGATGAACCGGTCACAGATCCGGCGGCGCTGCGGATTATCCAAGCGCTGCGCCCGTCGCTGCTGAGGCTGGCGGAAATGCACCCGCAAGAGACGATGCTGTCGTTCATCAGCGTGATTCTGATCCGCCGCAGCGGGGATTGTGAGGGGGCCATCGCGCTTGGAACACGCGCCTACAGCCACGCGCGCAACCGGCAGTCTGCTGTTCCGCTGGCCACCACATACCGCACGTGTGGGCAGCCCGAAGCGGCGGTGAGGATCTTCGAGGAAGCGCTGCGCCTGCCAGCTACCGAGAACAGCCCGGATTCTGGAATCCACCTCGACCTGGGTGATATTTATGGCGAGATGGGCCAGTATGACCGCAGCCTGGAAGCCTATCAGCGCGTGCTGGACGAAAACCCGGATCACGACTGGGCGAAACCCTATTCGCTGTATTACCGCTACATCGCCACACAGGATACAGCATGGAAGGACGCGCTCTTAGCGTTTATCCGCACGCACCCGGATAACCCTCAGGGGCTGGACCTGGGGGCCAGGCTGAACCTGCCGCTGCGCCCATATGAAGACTTTCTGCCGTCGCCTTCAGAAGCGATTATCAACCTTGCCCGGCAGGTCGCGGCGGATCCGAATTTCGTACCAGGGGAAAGCGGGCGGTTTGAGATTGGCCTGAGCGCGCTGGAGTCGCCTTCGGCGGTGCTGGCATTGAACCTGTTTCTGAAAGCGCGCGGCTTCAACGAAGTGGCTGATATCAAAGTGGCTGACGTGCAGCGTCCGGATCCGCGCAGGCCGCGCGGTGAGGTGGCATTTCTGTTGTGGGAGTATAGCGGCACAACGCCGCGCCCCGCGCTGGCCCCACCCTCGCCAGATGTGGCCGCGCTGGTTTCCGCCCTGGCAGGCACCACGTTCAGCCTCGCGGCGTGGAAACGCGAAGCCGCGGAACGCGCCGCAGGGCTTAAGGAGCGGCAGATCCTGGATCTGCTGGCCGTCATGCTGCACCCGCCGGAAGGCCGACGCGCGCTTGAAACGTGGGACTGGATCGCGCATGTTCAGGTCGCGGCGGCGTTCATGCTGGCCTACATGCCAACCCCCTGGGAACGCGAGACGGAAAGACGCGGGCTTTTCGGAAAGCGCACGGTCACGGTACCGGCCATGCGTAAGGCGGCGCTGCACGCGCTGGTGAATGGCCCGCTGGATTGGTCGGTGGGCGCGGGGATGCTGGCGCTTAGCGAGATCTCGCTGGATAACCGCGCCTGGGAGCCGGAAACCGCCGCGCTGCTGATGGATGTCAACCGGGCACTGCCGCACACCGGTTACATCCCGTATGAGGCTGTGCTGCACTTCTGCCTGCGCAGGCTGCCATCGGTGCCAGACTTTGTGCGGCGGTCACTGGATTAGGAATCACAGAAGGAATGACACAATGACACAGAATGCTGCTGGTTATGCCCAGAACATCGCCCGACATCTGAATTTGCGCGCCGGGCAGGTCGCAGCGACCATTGAACTGCTGGACGCAGACAACACCCTGCCCTTCATCGCGCGGTACCGCAAAGAAGCGACAGGCGGCCTGGACGAAGAGCAGTTGCGCCAGATCATCGAGCTGCTGGAACGCCTGCGCGCGCTGGACAAACGGCGCGAGTCCATACTGGCCTCCATCGAAGAACAGGGCAAGCTGACGCCAGAACTGCGCGCGCAGATCATGGCGGCAGAAGCCATGACCGCGCTCGAAGACCTGTACCAACCCTACAGGCCGAAACGGCGCACGCGCGCCAGCATCGCCCGCGAAAAAGGCCTGCAACCGCTGGCCGAAATGATCCTGAACCAGGAGCGCACCGGGCGGTCGATTGAGGAAATCGCGGCGCAGTTCCTCAACGATCAGGTGACGAGCATCGAAGAAGCCATCGCAGGCGCGCAGGATATCGTGGCGGAAGCCATCAGCGACCATGCCGAGGTACGCGGCGCAGTGCGCCAGAAAGCCATCAAGTGGGGACTGGTGCGCAGCGAGAAGACGAAGGACGGCGAAGATCCCAGAAGCGTCTATGAGCATTACTACAATTTCGAGTTCCGTGTGGATCGTGTCCAGCCACATCAGGTGCTGGCTATTAATCGTGGCGAAGCGGAGAAAGTGCTGCGCGTGAATATCGATATCGCCGAGCGGGACTGGCGCGGCGCGGTCGAAACCGTGTTCCGCCCAGACAGCCGCTCACCGTTCGCCGTGATGATGCAGGCCGCGATTGTGGACGCGGCGGCGCGCCTGCTGCTGCCAGCCATCGAGCGTGACGTGCGCCGTACCCTGACCGAACAGGCCGAACAGCACGCCATACAGGTCTTCGCGGCGAATCTGCGCGGGCTGCTGCAGCAGCCGCCCCTGGCCGGGCACACCATCCTGGGCCTGGACCCCGGCCTGCGCACAGGCTGCAAGGTCGCGGTGATTGACCCGACCGGCAAGGTGCTGGAAACGGCGACGATCTACCCGCACGAACCGCAGCGGCAGTGGTCAGAGGCGCTGCGCATTCTGGCGGCGCTTCTGGCGAAACACCGCGCAACGCTCATCACCATCGGCAACGGCACCGCCTCGCGGGAAACCGAAAAACTGGTCGCCGAGCTGACGCGCCAGCGCGACGACGTGAATTACATGCTGGTCAGTGAGGCAGGCGCAAGCGTCTACAGCGCCAGCCCCCAGGCACGCGCCGAACTGCCTGACCTGGACGTGACACTGCGCGGCGCGGTATCCATCGCGCGGCGGGCGCAGGACCCGCTGGCAGAACTGGTCAAGATCGACCCGAAATCCATCGGGGTCGGCATGTACCAGCACGATGTCGATCAGGCGGCGCTTTCCGGCGCGCTCGATGGTGTCGTGGAAGTGGTTGTGAACCGTGTCGGTGTCGATGTTAACACGGCATCGGCGGCGCTGCTGACGCATGTCGCCGGGATCGGGCCCAGGCTGGCGGAGAAAATCGTCGGCTACCGCGACAGCAACGGCAAATTCGCCAGCCGCAAGGCGCTGCACAAAGTGCCCGGCCTGGGGCCGAAAGCGTTTGAGCAGTCCGCCGGGTTCCTGCGCGTGCGCGATGGCGATAATCCTCTGGACGCCAGCGCCATCCACCCGGAAAGCTATCTGGTGGCCGAAACGGTGCTGAAGCATGCCGGGCTTACGCTGAACAGCCCGCTGCCACAGCGCGAAGCTGCGCTAGCGCCCCTGCGTGCCGAGATCCCGCGCCTGGCCGAAACGCTGAACGTGGGTGTGCCCACACTGACCGATATCTTCGAACAGCTTGTGCGGCCAGGGCGCGACCCGCGCGAAGACCTGCCCGCGCCGATCCTGCGCAGCGATGTGCTGTCGATGGACGATCTGATGATCGGGATGCGGCTGTACGGAACAGCGCGCAACGTGGTGGATTTCGGCGTCTTCGTCGATATCGGCGTCAAGCAGGATGGGCTGCTGCACCGCAGCCAGATCCCGCGCTATATGACCGTCAGCGTGGGGGATATTCTGGATGTGGAAATCCTGACTGTGGAGCGCGAACGCGGGCGAATAGGCCTGGGTCTCGTCAGAGAATCGTAAGAAGTGGGCGTTACGCTGCGGGTGTTGTTTTTGCCAGGATCGCACCGGGGCGGCGGCGTGTGTGCCGCCCCGCAACGCGCAGAAAAGGCCAATACCCATGCGGATGCTTGCTGCCGCACTGTTTGCCGTCATGCTGATCATTACGCCCACACCCGCTGCCGTCCAACCGCAGCCCCCCCAAACTGACCTCAGCGACCATCCGGCGGTGATGCGCCGTATGTTGGCCGATATGATCGATGCCCGCGATTTTGCCGGGGCAGACCGGACGATCTTCGACGCCGTGGCCAACAGCGGCGATGCGCGCTACCTGGCTCCGCTCATTGACCTGGGATACTTCGCGCGCAGCGACCGTTATATCGACATCGCGGACGCGATTTTCTATGGGCTGCGCACACTCTCCGGCCAGGATTTCGGCTTCGACTGGCGCGCCTATATGGTGTGGGCTTCCACCCACAGCATCGCGCTGCCGCCGGGTTATGGCGCGTTCAAGGGGGAGATGCTGGCGCAGTTGGTCGATCCCCAGTTCCGCCGCTTCTTTGGCGAAGGCGTACAGGAAACCGCGCAGATCAACCTGGTTGAAGTGGTTTGGGGCGGCGTGCGCGTGGATGGCATCCCCGCGCTGGTCAACGCGCAGCAGATCAGCCCAGAAGCGGCAGCATTGGAAGGCGATAACCTGGGCTTCTGCCGCGATGCGGACTGCCGCTACCCTGCCCCGGATGAACTGGTCTTCGGCGTGAGCCTCAATGGTGACAGCCGGGCCTACCCCCTGCGGCTGCTGAACTGGCACGAAATGGCGAATGATGTGATCGGCAGCGCGCCGCTCTACGATGCGCCGGATGACAATGCGGCGGTCGTGTGCCGTTTTCGCGCGCCAGTACCGTTTGTCGCGCGGGAACGTGTGGGCGAGACGTGGGTACGCGTGGCGGGATTATCGGCGGGGTGCCCGCTGGCAGGCGGATGGCTGAGAGACCCGGCAGAACTTGTGTGGGCAGAAAGCTGGGAGACAGCGCGAGACGTGATCCCGGAAGGTGAGACGCTGGCGGTGCAGGACGGCGTTGGCGGCAGCGTGCCGGGAACGCCGGTAGCGCTGGCCTACTGCACGCTGTGCGGCGCGGGCGTGCTCTATCACCCGGTGATCACCCTCGACGGCCAGCAAATGGCGCTGGAGTTCGGCTCCACGGGGCTGCTGATGCGCTCCAACAAGCTGATGTATGACCGCGCGACCGATACCGTCTGGAACGCGATGACCGGCAGGCCGGCCTTCGGGGCGCTGGCGACAAGCGGACTCACGCTCGACCGTCTGCCGGTCGTGGTTACGGACTGGGCGACGTGGCTTGCAGAGCATCCCGATACCAGTGTACTCAGCCTGATGACCGGGTATCCGCGCAACTACACCGATGGCGCAGCTTACAGTGATTACTTCAACGACCCAAACTTCATCATGTTCCCGGTGTGGCAGCAGGACATCAGCGAGAACGCACGCAAAGAAGTGATTTTCGCCCTAACGCTCAACACCCTACAGAAGGCTTACCCGCTGCGCCTCATCGTCCCAGAGCGCGTGGTAAATGACATGCTGGGCGAAACAGCGCTCGTCCTGGTGGCGCGCGCCACCCCTGAACGCGATTTCTTCGAGCCTGGTGGGGCGTCTGTGCGCGCTTATGTGCGCGGGGCGCATACCTTCAGCGCCAGCACCAGCAGCCATGAACTGCTGGACGAAACCGGCGCGGTGTGGAACATCACGGAAGACGCGCTGGTGAGCGCTGGCGGCGAACGCCTGGAACGCCTGCCCGGACACCTGGCATTCTGGTTCGGCTGGTATGCGTTCTACCCGGAGACGCTGGTCTACGGACCGTAGCACCAGCGGAGTATGGGCTTTATGTGAGAAAAGGGCGGTAATCTCATCCATTTCTAATCCATTTCCGCACACACGTTCGTACCGATGAATAACGCGTGAGAAACGCACCCAGTGAACGGGTGTGTGCGGTAAGGATGCTATAGTAAGGGGTGTCTGGTCGGCATGTCGTTTATGTGCCACACGCACAAACTGACACTGCCCACATGCGACAGTGGTCGCACACCTCATCTCACAAAGGGAGGAAAACATGTCAATTCGCAGCTCTGTATCGCGCAGTTTTCGCTTGTTCCTGCTGCTGGCGGTGGCGCTCATGGCCATCTCGGTCAGCGCGCAGGACGGCGGTACACTCATCGTCGGCACCAATGCTCCGGTTAACCTCGATCCCGCGTCGGGTTCCAACGACCCGGAAATCCTGTTCCAGAAGATGATCTACGATACACTGGTTGATGTCCTGCCGGATAACAGCATCGTCCCCAACCTTGCAGATCACACCGTCAGTGACGACGGGCTGACCTACACCTTTACGCTGGCCGATGGCGTGAGCTTTCATGATGGTTCCGCACTGACCTCGGCGGACGTGGTTTATACGTTCAACCGGCTTCAGGAAGTTCAATCTCCGGCGCTTAGCCTGCTGGGTGATTTCAGCGTGAGCGCAGAAACCGACTCGACTGTGATCTTCACGCTGGCAGCGCCGAATGCAGATTTCCTGTTCGGCATCGGTTCGCGCTGGTCTTCGATCCTCGATGACGCCATCAGCGCCCCGAACACCGTCACAGAAGGCGATGCGCCCTACGCCAACTTCAACGGCACCGGGCCATTTATCCTCACCGATTACAGCCCCAACGAACGCGCGGTCTTCGAGCGCAACCCGAATTACTTCAAGGACGGCCAGCCGGTGCTGGCGCGCGTCGAACATGTCTATATTGACGATCCGCTGGCCCAGGTAGACGCGCTGCGCACCGGCGCGGTGAACTTCATCTTCAAAGTGCCGGTGGATCAGGTGAGCACGCTGGAAAGCACCGAGGGCGTGACGGTTCTGCAGGTTGCGACCAACCAGCACGGTGTGATTCGCCTGCGCGCCGATGAAGGTTTCGCAGGGGAAGATGTGCGCATTCGCCAGGCGCTTAAGCTGGCAACCAACCGCGACGAGCTTAACGAGGTGATCGCGGAAGGGCGCGCGGTGGTGGGCAACAACGACCCCATTGGCCCGCGCTATGGGGCGTTCTATGACGACAGCCTGCCGAAACCGGCCTACGACCCCGAAGCCGCCTGCGCGCTGATCCAGGAAGCGACCGGCGAAGCACGCATCAGCTTCGATTTCTATGTGGTGGACGCGCTCGGCTACCCGGATATGGCGACGGTGCTTCAGCAGCAGTGGGCAGAAGGCTGCATCGACGTGAACCTCCTGGTGCGCCCGGAAAACGTCTATTATGGCAACAACGAATGGCTGGATGTGGAGCTGGGCATCACCGGCTGGGGAGACCGCCCCACCCCGCAGCAGACCCTGGTCGAAGCGTACATCACGGGTGGCGTCTACAACGAAACACACTGGTCGAACGAAGCGTTGGACGCGCTGGTGGCGCAGGCCGGCACCACTGCCGACCCTGAAGCGCGCGCCGACCTGTATGCGCAGATCGCGCAGATCTTCGCGGATGAAGGCCCGATCATTGTGCCGTATTTCGCCCCGGTAATCGGCGCGACGACAGCCACCGTCAGCGGTCTGGAGATGTCTCCGTTCCCTGGCCTCACAGATTTCCGTGAAGTGTCCGTCCAGTAGGTTGTTCGCCCTTACTGCTGAAATCAGCGGTAAGGGCCTTGCGACAAGGCTGTGAAGGCGGGTGGCAGAACTCGTACCTTCACAGCATAACGCAGGCACCCCGTGTTGGGCACGCGGGGACATTGCCCCGCCCCTGCCAGGGATTGATTGTTTTCGACTCGGCGTCGGCGCAGGTGTCATCCGTTTTCGCAATCGTCATCATGCCAACGCCACAACGGTCTCCATGAGGTTGTTCATCCAGTTCGCAGGCTTCGTGCCGCCATCACCCGCTCAGGCGTTTGCCCATGACCGATAACACGCTTCATACACCGTCGCCGCTTCAAAGGCTGATCGATAACCCACTCACCGATACCCTCAAACAGTTGGCACAACGTCCACTGGCCCTGATGGGGTTGGTGCTGGTGGTGGTCTTCCTGCTGATGGCGCTGTTTGGCCCCATGATTGCGCCGTTCACGTTCGATGAGTTCGCGCGCAGCAGTGAGGGGCAGATCATGCGCCGCATGCCGCCGTCGCTGGAATTTCTTTTCGGCACGGATCGCTTCGGGCGCGATGTTTTCAGCCGCATCCTGTGGGGTGCCAGGGACATCATCGGGATTCCGGGCATCGCCACCAGCATCGCCGTCTTCCTGGGAACCTGCATCGGATTGTTCAGCGGGTACTTCGGCGGATGGATCGATGAAGCGATTTCGCGCCTGCTCGACAGCCTGCTGGCGATCCCGGCGCTGGTGCTGGCGCTCGTCATGCTGGCGCTGGTGGGGCCATCGTCGGTCGGCATCGTGATCGTGATCGTGCTGCTCTACACGCCGATTGTGACCCGCGTTATCCGCAGTGCGACGCTGTCCATCCGCACGGCAGGGTACATCGAAGCGGCCAGGCTGCGCGGGGACTCCACACTCTATATTCTGTTCCGCGAGATTCTGCCTGGGGTGCTGCCCGCCCTGATCGTTGAAGCAGCGCTGCGCTTCTCTTACTCGATCTTCCTGAC
>CAZQIJ010000117.1:0-11202 GCA_964592955.1 uncultured Anaerolineaceae bacterium | reverse complement strand
GGCCTGCCCACCTTCAGCGGAGCACTGGTCATCCTGAACATCCAGCGTGATCGGTAATATGCTGCCGTCCACCGTGATGGTGGGACGCGCGGCGATTGCCAGCTCCACCCCACGCGTGATGTCTTCACCCAGCGGCACAAGCCCTTCGCCGCTGAGAATCGTTGCCACACCCAGGACGACTTCTTCGCCCGCCGCAACGACAATCGTACCCTCGTCCTGAGCAGAGACGGCAGAAATAAACACCACAAAGACGAGCAATACTGCGAGAACGAGTTTGCGTGAATCGCGCATCTTACTACTCCTATCTGAAGATTAAGGTTTGCGCCGGTATTTTAACAACATGCATAGGCTCGTACATGAGTGTTTGCTTATAGACGGTAATTCTATGCGAAATGTTTATCATGTTTTATGCCTAAAATACCTGGTGCTAATTTGTCGGTCTGCCGCCGCCCCTGCCCACAGCCCATAATCACGATTTATGGGTGCCGCACCTCGACTCGTTATTATGCGTCAGCTATAATGGGGAGGGGAACGTAGACAACCTAGTGGAGAGATTGAAAATGTCTGGGCATAGTAAGTGGTCAACAATTAAGCGCAGAAAAGGTGCAGAGGATGCCAAACGTGGCAAAATCTTCACCCGTCTCGGTCGTGACATTCTGATAGCGGCGCGTGAGGGAGGTGGCGACCCGAACGCGAACCCCAGACTGCGCATTGCTATCGACAAGGCGCGTGCGGAAAACATGCCGAAAGACAACATCGAGCGCGCCATCAAGAAGGGAACCGGCGAACTTGAAGGCGGCCAGATGGATGAAATCGTGTATGAAGCCTACGGTCCAGATGGCGTCGCCTTCCTCATTGAGGTGTTAACGGATAACAAGAACCGTTCACTTGCAGATATCAAGCGCGTTCTGAATCGCGCCAACGGTTCACTGGCGTCTGCCGGTTCCGTGAGCTGGCAGTTTGCGCAGAAGGGCTACATCACGCTTAAGGGTGAGAACCTGGATTTCGACGCGGTATTTATGGTTGCGGCAGAAGCAGGCGCAGATGACATTTCGGACGACGAAGGCATCATTACCGTGTATACCCCGCGCGAAAAGCTGGCAGCCGTAGAACAGGCCCTCAGTGGCGGCGGCTATGAAGTTGAAGAGGCCGTCCTCAAATATGAGGCGCAGAACGAAACCGAACTGGCGGTCGATAAAGCCATGACCAATATGCGCCTCATGGAAGCGCTGGAAGAACTCGACGATGTTCAGGCGGTTGCTTCTAACCTGATGATTACCGACGAGCTGGCAGCGGCCTTCGAGACGGCCTGATGCTTTCTCTGGGGATTGATCCCGGTACTGCCATCATCGGCTATGGCCTGGTGCGAGAGCTTCACGATGGCTCGCTCCAGGCTGTTGCCTATAATGTCATCACCACGCCGTCTGGCATACCGATGTGGGAACGCCTGGCGCTGATCTACGATGGCCTTACGCAGATTATTCGGACGCACCAACCGGATCGTGCTGGCGTGGAGGAATTGTTCTTCGCACGCAACGTCACCACCGCCATCACTGTCGCGCAGGGGCGTGGTGTGATACTGCTGGCGCTGGCACAGGCCAGGATACCGATTGCGGAGTACAAGCCGAACACCGTGAAACAATCGGTATCAGGGTATGGCGGCGCAGACAAAAAACAGATGCAGGAAATGACCCGTATGCTGTTGGGGCTGGACAGTGTTCCAAAGCCGGATGACGCCGCCGACGCGCTGGCGGTGGCCATCACGGATATTCACAATGCGCGCTACACCACCCTGGATTACGCAGAATGATCGCCAGTATAGAAGGCAAAGTTGCTGCCGCCGTTCACGATTATCTTATCGTGGTTGTTGGCGGAATCGGGTATAAAGTATTTGTACCGGTGGGCACAGGCCAGGCCGGGGATCCTGTTCTGCTGCACACCACCCTGATTGTGCGTGAAGACTCGCTGACGCTCTATGGGTTCAAAACGCCCACCGACCGCGAGATGTTTGATACACTGCTGACCGTCAGCGGGGTGGGGCCTAAGGTCGCACTGGCCATTCTTTCGACCTTGAGCATAGATAACCTGCGCAACGCCGTTGTGGCAGACCGCGCCGAGATTCTGACGCGTGTGCCCGGCATCGGCAAGAAAACCGCGCAGAAGATCCTTTTTGAACTGAAAGATAAGCTGCGCGCCGGGCTGGAGGCAGCACCCCTGGCAGCGTTTGACGATGTGAACTCGGATGTGATCGATACGCTGGTCGCGCTCGGCTATTCGATTATTGAGGCGCAGACCGCTGTGCAGGCACTGCCTGCGGATGCCCCCCATGAAGTTGAAGAAAGGGTGCGTTTGGCGCTCCAGTACTTTGCATGATGCTGCGGCGTATGCCCACCAGGTGCCAGCCGCATCACTGTCCAGGGTTCACTTAAGGTGCACGAATCACAATTCAACGGTTATAGCGGGAACAAATCACCATGGAAACACCGGCAGGCAAAGAATGTCGGCACTATTACGAAGATTTTCACCGGGGGCGCGAAGTTCAGGAATGCCGCCTGGAGAAGAGCAACCCCAACTCGATGCGCTGGCGTCCTCAGGACTGCGCCAACTGCCCTGTTCCTGATATCCTCAAAGCCAACGCTTCGCCTGATCTCGAGCTGAACCTCACCATTAAATCGCGTTTTCTGGGGTTGGGGCGAGTTCTGGAGGTTACGGCGTACTGCACACGCCACCGCATTCCGATTCCTGATCCATACGTGGGCTGCCCGAAGGAGCACGATACGCGCAAAGGCCTCGACCTGTTCCGCCAGGCGCTAGAGCAGACCGACGATGATTAAGGCCGTGCTGCTGGATCTGGATGACACCCTGCTGCGGAATCCGGGGCGGCGCTTCACGCTTGAATACCTGCGCCTGCTGGACGACCACTTTGCCGACCTGTGGGGCACGACCGGTTTGTCGGGCGCGGTTGTGGAGACGGTACGTGATATCAACAATCCTGCCCAGACCCGCGCCGGTGGAAGCATCGCAACCAGCATCCAGCACCGTATTCTGGCGAAGCTGCACGCCGTAACCGGGCACGCGCCAGACGAGATTGCAGCGGGGTTCGCCACATTCTTCGCGCAGAAGCACCACGACCTGCGCTGGTGTGCAAGTCCGGTGGACGGTGCGCCGGAACTGGTGCGGGCGCTGCTGGCGCGCGGGCTTGCAGTCGTCATTGCCACGAATCCGCTCTACCCGGCAGAAGCGATTCGCCAGCGCCTGTCCTGGGGTAATCTTCCCACCCGCCTTGAAGATTATGCCTTTGTTTCCCATGCGGAAAACATGCATTTTTCAAAGCCCAATGCTGCCTATTATGCGGAAATACTGGGACGTGTCGGCGTCGAACCCGACGAGGCTGTGATGGTGGGGGACAGCCTCGAAAACGATGTCGAACCTGCGTCCTGGCTGGGGCTTCACGCCAGTTTGGCAGATGCCGACACCCTGCCTGCATTCGCTGCTGCGCTGATCGATACTGAAATCTCACACGCGATCACGCTGCATCCGGGGATGATTGAGCCGCAGTATCTGGGTAACCTCGGCGCACTGTTCGGATTGATCGACGGTATAAAACCCCATTTCTGGACACAGCATCCAGATCCGCAGGAATGGTCTCCGCAGCAGATTGTGTGTCATTTGCTGGAAAGCGAAACGCAGGCGCAGCGCCCCCGCCTGGAGCGCATCCTGCATGAGGATAACCCGTTTCTGGTAGACCCTGGGCCGCCCCTTGGCCCGCGCGATGCCCTGCCCTGCGACCAATCCGGCTACCATGCCGCGCTGCGCTATATGCAGGAACGTTTCGGTACGCTCGCGCTCATTCGGGATCTGCCAGCGGAGGCGTGGATGCGACCCGCGCGCCACAACATCTTTGGCCCCACAACCCTGCTCGAAGTGGCGCATTTCACCGCGCAGCATGACCGTTTGCATCTCACGCAGCTTTGTCGTACAGTTGGTAATTGCATATAAGGTCGAAGGTGCTGGGCGTGGACGAAACGAACGAATCACCCTCCATTCTGCTGATAATGCCACCGGCAAGTGCAGCGCATTACACCCGTCTGCTGACCACGTTTCGCGCTACGACGGTGACTGACTATGCCAGCGCCTCCAGTTGTATTGCCCAGTGCTGCCCAGATGCCATCATTGCCGAAGAGACGCCCGACGCCATGCGTATCTTCGCAGATGTCCGCCATATGATGCTGAGCGATGAACGCCCGCTGCTGCTGATTGCGGCTGCAGAGTTTGCTGCACCGCCCGTTCTGGCAGATGGCTCAATCACCCCGGTTTCAGCGCCGCACATGCTCAGCCTATTGCTCAGGTTAAGGGCAGAGAAGCTTGCCCTCGTCAGGCGCGTGACAGATCTGGCCGCTACCAACACGCAGCTCCATAACGATCTCCAGCATGAACGCCGTCTGAAGAATGAAATCGAAGTCCTCAAAAACGCAATTGTGCGCAATGTGTCGCACGAGTTGAAAACGCCGCTGCTTCAGGTGAAGTCCGCGGTCGCGCTGCTGGCAGAAGACGGGCGCGACGAAAAACTTGTGGAATATGCGACCGGTGCCACCGCCCGGCTGGAAACGCTGGTTAAGAATATTACGATGCTGGGCGGGAGCCTGGAAACCAACCTGGGCCCGGTCATACTGCGCGACGCGACCGAATATGCGCGCCGTAATCTGCGCCGCATCTGGGAGCATCGCGACCATACCGCCCGCATTGACGTTGATCTTGCGCCACACCTGCCACCGGTACTGGCCGATAAGCAGGGCCTTAGCACCGTGCTTCAACTGCTGCTGGACAACGCGTTGAAGTTCAGCAAAGCGCAGGTCGAGCTTTCGGCGCACCATTATGACGAGTCCAGTGTTGTTGTTTCGGTGCGCGATTACGGCATCGGCATCGCCAAAGACCAACTGCATACGATCTTTGACAGCTTCTACCAGGGAGATTCGTCATCCACTCGCCGTTATGGGGGGATGGGTGTGGGCCTGGCCATCGTGCGCCTGATACTGGATGCGCATCATACGCACATCCATGTGGAAAGCGAGCTGGGGAAGGGCAGCCTGTTCTGGTTCCTGCTGAAGAAGGTAAACCTGTAACCTTACCGCATGAACCCCAGCCTGAACAGAAGCCGGGTCTGGCCGGTTTTTGGGGAAGGGATGTTTTGCGTAAGAAAAACCTGAAATTACCCGTCCAATCGTTGACCCCCCAGCGTTTTCTGTGTAAACTATGTTCAGTAAGTTCTGAACGTCACAAATAAAAGTAGGCACATAGGATCGAGCAGATGGCAATGCAAGAAGCAACCAGGGTCGAGGTGAACGGCTCATCGACTGAGAAACTGAACGGACTGGCGACCATCGACCTGGGGATGCACGCCGTCGAAGAAAAACTTAACGCAGTGGTCGATAGCGATGTTACAGTACTGCGCGATGCCAGCCGCCATATCATTGGTTCTGGTGGCAAGCGCATCCGCCCACGTGTAACACTTCTCAGTTTTCTGGCCTGTGGCGGAGAGGGATTCCAGGACATTGTCCCGGTCGCCGCTGCGGTAGAACTCGTCCACACGGCCAGCGTAGTGCATGACGATATCAACGATCATGGCACCGTGCGTCGCGGCAGGCCGTCGGTCAATGCCGTGTGGGGGCGGACGTTCGCGCTCCTCACAGGGGATTTTCTCTTTACCAAAGTATACGAACTCATGGCTGCGCACCGGGATCTCAATATTCCGTTGTCAGAGGCCACTGTCGCGCTTGTGGAAGGCGAGACCCTGCAGGCCAGCGCCGTCAAGAACAATACGCTGAACCGCCAGGTTTACTATGACATTATCGCCCGCAAAACAGCAGCCCTGTTCCGTGCCGGGGCGCGTATGGGGGCCATGATGACCAATGCAGCGGCAGAGATTGTTGACGCCCTCGGCCAATACGGTTTTAACATCGGCCTCGCGTTTCAGATCGTGGACGACATCCTCGACCTGACGGCGGATGTCACCAAACTGGGCAAGACCGCGGGTATCGATCTTGAGCAGGGTAAAGGCTTCGCCGCAGCCTACACCGCAGAAGAAGCTGCCACCCAGGAACCTGACCCGATGGCCAAAATCCGCAGTAAGGCGATGGAAGGCAAAGCGCTGGAAGAAGCGCGCGCGCAGGCGCATATGCTGGTGCAGGCGGCCATCGACAGCCTGACCATACTGCCAGACTCCGACGCCAAAACGCAGTTGATCGACATTGCGAGGCTCGTGGTCGCGCGCGAATTCTGATGATTTGCACTGTCCCAATTGATCAGGTGCATTTCAAAATGCGGGCGAGATTGCGCTATGATGCTGCAAAAAGCCATGGGAAAAGTTAAGCACAGCCTCAATAGCATGTCTGCTAGCGAACAATGAACAACAACTGGATGCGGTATTGTCGCGGTCGGATGAAGACAGCCCGCTCGGTTTAGACGAGATCGAAGCGATGGCGCGGAAAACCCGTGCGCAAGTGGAGCAAGAACTGACGCAGGTGTTGGCGGAAACCCAAACGGCAGCGTCTGTACATCATCCGAACTGTCCGACCTGCCAGGAAGCTGTGGTGTACAAAGGACGGAAACGCAAGGTAATCCGTATCCTGAGTGGCGAGATTACCCTCCAGCTTCCGTACTAATACTGCCCCACTGTCGCAAGGGGTTTTTGTCCCCTGGATGAGCAGTGGCGTCTCGTGGTCAGTCTGAGCAATGGGCTAAGCCAGGAGACGGTCTGCTGAGCCACGCACCTGCCGGCTGAGCAGGTGAGCGTAGTCCTGGAGCGGATCGGGCGGGTGAGTGTGCCGCAGACCGCCGTCTGGGATGTCAAGGACCTGCTGCATTATCCTGTGCCGCCGGTGGATTGACGTTGCGCAACAACAAGTAATCCTCGTCATGACGAGGATCGTTGTGATGTGATTCCGCTGATTTCACCCTTCTGATCTCGCATCTCCCCGGTGCTTCCGAGCTTGCAACCGCGCTTCCCAATTATCAACAGTTTACGTTTGAAGCCCCTGTTTCTATCCATTTCCCGACTATCTGCTTTGTGCCTGCACCTTTACTTGCAAGGGGTCAAATTTGCCTTATACTGTTGTCGTAAGCCGGATATCGCGGCTGGCCAGGCTCCAACCGCCCCGCTGCGTTCACCGCAGCACCCCACACGCAGAACCGCAGTTTTCAAGATGAGGAATCTTATGTCCGAACCACAGGCATTGATTGTTGACGATAACCTGAAAAACGTCGCAGTACTGGCGCGACTGCTGGCCAACGAGGGACTGGAAAGCATCCAGGTCACCAACCCGCTGCTGCTGGATGACGTTTCGCATTTGTTTGGCAGCCTTCGCGTGATTTTCGTTGACCTCGAGATGCCAGGCAGAGATGGCTATGAGGTGCTCAGCAGCCTTAAAGCCGATCCCCGCCTTGCGAGCGTGCCGGTCGTGGCCTATACCGTTCACGTGAGCGAAATGCACGAGGCACACCAGCGCGGCTTCGACGGCTTCCTGGGCAAGCCGCTTGACCCTGATCTTTTCCCGGATCAGTTCACCCGCATCCTGCGCGGCGAACCGGTGTGGGAGAAACCCTGACGATTTCGCCCTACACGGCAGACATGCAGCCGCATCCTCGGTCATCTGGCCTATAACTGAAGTATCTTCTCACTTTTCATTAATGTTCACGCGCCTGTTGTGGATTATGATGTCAAAGATCGTATTTAATATGCAGGACGAGAACGTTATGACTAACACTAACACTAACACTTACACGAATTTCCTGCCGCCATTCATTGTCACGGCTGTGTGACGCAATAGCTACCGCCGCGCACACTGGATGGCCGCCCAGGGTCAGCAACAGGTAATCATTAGCGTTCACGATCATCCTGCTTACCCTCACACCGCCCGCACTGCACCAGACGCTGGAGAACACCATGAAGTTCATCTTTAGCCTGCGTTTCAGACTCCTTCTGCTCCTGATTCTGCCGCTGGCAGTAACCACCTTCCGCAACTATGTCCTCGTCAATGAATATGGCACCCTGAACCAGAATCTGTTGCGGCTGGTGACATATCACACACCTATTACGCTGAACCTCACGCGCATCGTGGCCAACACCACGTTTATCAGCGGCACCTACAATCAGCTATTGCTTGATGTGCAACTGGGGGATGTTGCGCAACCTGCGCTCAACCGGATGCAAACACAAATCCGCGTGGCGCGGGATTCGCTGAACGAAGGCATGGCGCGCTACCGCACGCTGCTCGACCAGCGCGAGGAAGCCATGAACCGTCGCTTCAGAACCGCGGATACAGACGTTGACACCGAAATTGAACCGCTGTACGAACGCGTGGACGAAGCAGAGCAAGGGTATGTGGCCGCGCTGGACGTGCTGCTGAGCACGGTGGCAACCGCGCCAGACGAAGCGCTGGCGCTGCGCCCTGACCTGCAGGCCGCGGCTACGGAGATGCTAGCCGCCTCCTCAGCGGCGCTCACGCATCACGCCCAACGTCAGCAGGAACTTTCTGCTGCGGTGATCCCTCCCTTGCAGCTCGAAACGGCTCAGGGCATTATCACCTACCTGACCAACATCTTGGCTGTGATTTTCAGCATCCTGGTGCTGCTCTTTCTGTTTCGCGCGCTCTCGCGGTTTGTTGTCGCATCAGGCAAGATTGCCGCGGGGGATTTCGCTACACGGGTGGACATCCGCTCCCAAAGTGAGCTGGGTACCCTGGCACGCACCTTCAACAGTATGGCCGAAGCCATCGAAACACGTGACCGGCAGTTGGCCGCGCAGCTTCGCGAAACGGAGGAAGCACGCGACCGCGCAGAGCGCTCGGATAAGGTCAAATCCGCGTTTCTGGCCAGCATGTCGCACGAGCTGCGCACACCGCTCAACGCCATCATCAACTTCACGAAATTCGTGGTGAAGGGGGATATGGGGCCGGTCACAAAAGAGCAGGAAGAAGCGCTCAATGAGTCCATCGACAGCGCCCGCCACCTCATGGATCTCATCAACGATGTGCTGGATATGGCCAAGATCGAATCCGGGTCGCTCCAACTGTTCATCACTGACAATGTCGATGTCAACACAATCCTCAACCAGGTCATCAGCACCGGCAAGATTCTAACCGTAGGCAAGCCAGTGCGCCTCGTCCTGGAGGTGCCGGAACCGCTGCCGCTGATCCGTGCAGACCGGCAGCGCCTGCTTCAGGTGATGCTTAATGTGATGTCTAACGCGTGCAAGTTTACAGAAGAAGGCGAGATTACCGTCCGTGCAAGCACCGAAGGAGAACACCTGACGCTTTCCATCAGTGACACTGGCCCCGGCATCGCACCGGAAGATTACACGGGAGTCTTCGAAGCCTTCAAACAGACGCGTACCGGCCTGCGCCAGGGTGGAGGCACCGGGCTGGGGCTACCCATCACACGCAGCCTGGTGGAGGCGCATGGCGGAACCATCCGCTTCGAAAGCGAACTCGGCAAGGGGGCGACCTTCATCATCACACTCCCGGTCAGATCTGAAAACCTGGTTCCCATCATCATGTAGGCGTGCGATTTCGCAGAACTGAGAAGCATTAATGACCGATCAACCCGTTATCCTCTATGTGGAAGATGATCCAAAAAGCAGGCGCATCATGGAGTTTATGCTGCGCAACAAACTCAAACTGCAGCACGTGACCCTGTTCGAGGACAGCGAACAGTTCATCGAGAATGCGGCTGTGCTTCAGCCACGCCCAGATATAATATTTCTGGATATTTTCGTCCAGCCACATGACGGTTTCGCCATGCTGGCCATGCTGCGCGAGCACCCGGATTTCGCGCACATTCCCGTCGTCGCGGTCACGGCCAGCGTCATGAATGATGAAATCCTGCGGCTGCAGGAAGCCGGCTTTGACGGCTGCCTGGCCAAACCCATCGACACCGATACCTTTCCTGATGATCTGTCCGCTATCCTGCAGGGCAAAAAAATCTGGCACATTCGAGACTGAGTGAGGTAGAGCATCATGTCTATACAAGGCAAACGCATCTTTATTGTGGAAGATAACTCAATCAACCGCAGCATCTATACGCAAATTCTGCGCCGCGCCGGGGCTGTCATCGAATTTGACCGTTGGGGGCGCGATACGCTGCGATTGCTGAACGGCTTTAGCCCGCATCTGATTGTGCTGGATCTCATGCTCAATGCAGGTATCACCGGCTTTGATGTATTTGACCACATCCGCGCCGAGGCCGACTATGCCAACGTGCCGATTGTGGCCATTTCTGCTGCCGAACCCACGCTGACGCTGGCGAAATGCCGCACCAAAGGCTTTTCGGGGTTCATCGCCAAACCCATCGAAGAACATTTGCTGGCCGAGCAGCTCGAACAGGTGATGCAGGGTCAGGCGGTATGGTATCTGGGTGAACGCTATGGGGGCAACGCTGGTTAAACGCAGCCTGAGGAGAACTCGCAATGACCGACATTCCGGCGCTTGTAATCGACGACAACGACAAGAATATCTCTGTGCTGGTACGTCTGCTGGCCAGAGAAGGACTTAACAGCATTCGGGTGTTGAACCCGGTGCAGATTGACGACGTGCTGGCCACACTGGATCGTGTGTGCGTGGTCTTCCTGGATCTCGAAATGCCCAGGATGGACGGCTATGAGATACTTGCCCGCCTCAAAGCAGATCCCCGCTTTGCAGACGTACCGGTCGTGGCCTACACCGTACACACCAGCGAGATCAACACCGCGCACAAGCGCGGCTTCAACGGTTTCCTGGGCAAGCCGCTTGACCCGGATCGCTTCCCGGATCAACTCGCCCGGATCCTGCGCGGCGAACCGGTGTGGGAAAAGCTTTGAAGTCGCACCTTTCGATCTGTTCACGTTTTCCCTGATCGCTAAAGCAGGGACGGGGTATCCCACCTGATCGCCCCTGCACCTGGTTTTGTCCGTCAGGCTGTGTCTGACGCATGGTGTGAGCCTCAGCCTGACGGTGCTGTAGGGTTTCGCAGTTCCCGCAGCGAACGCCAGATGATTTCGCCGCCGATGCCCAGTGCCGGGTGCATCGCCGGAATCCGCAGTTACTCTGCCTCTTCCAGGAAATATTCAGCCGTCCGCGCGTTGATTACCCTGACCATCTCCTCAACCGTGATGTCCCCATAGAAGGCGCGCACCAGTTCAGCGTCAATAATCTCTTCAATATCGACCCA
>CAZQIJ010000116.1:2054-11233 GCA_964592955.1 uncultured Anaerolineaceae bacterium | reverse complement strand
CCCTTATCGGTGGCTGGTGTTTTGCCTGGATCAGCCTCAGGGAAACGCAAACAGCGACGCCGCGCTAACGCGCATACCCGGCAGCGGCAGCGGCTCAATCACGTCCTCGGCGCGAAACACGCGGATCACCCCAGGGTCGTCGCGCCGGTACTGGTGCAGCTCCTTCAGCGAGGTATACATCACCCACACTTCCGGCGTCCCGGCGGCCAGATAATCGCGCGCTTTCTCGACCGAGACAATGCCGGTTTCCGTGACGGTGACGACTTCTACGGCCAGGTCCGGCGCGCCGGGGAACGGCAGCGCGAGGTCGATGGCGCGCGGCAGCCGATGTTTGAGGACAAACGAGGCATCTGGCTGCTGCGCGTTCTTCACCTGGGGCGACGCCTTCCACAGCGCGTAATACAGCCCAGCCGGGAACACATAGCCGAGGTCGTGGGCATCCACAAAGGCGCGCAGCGCCGCATACGCATTACCGGCAACCGCGGATCGCAGCATATCAATCGGAGTTGTTAGGGTCATCAAAGTGCCTTTGGTTAGAGGATCGTGAAACGGTGCGAGTCTACTGGCGAGTCACGGCGGGTACAATGGTCATCCTTCAACAGGTTCTGGCAGCAGGCGGTAGATCGCGCCGCCAAACGCGCCGACCGACGTGAAGTACAGCGCGCCGTCCGGGCTGATTTCCAGGGCGATGCGGCAGGTGGTCTCGCCGAGGTCGATTTCGGTCTGGCTCAGCACGCGCGTGCCGCTGTCGTCCAGTTCCAGGTGGACGAGCGCGCTGGTGTTCCAGGTGCAGAAGAACACATCACCGTACCAGTCTGGCACCGCGTCATGATCGTAAACGATGACGCCGGTGGGCGCGATAGTGGGGGTAAAGGTGAGCAGGCCAGGCAGGTAGAGCGTGGTATCGATGCCGGGGGCATGGTCGCCGCACACGTAATCTGCGCCCGCCCCATAATTGAACCCCGGCAGAATCAGGTTGATTTCGTCATCGCACGTGTCTCCGTTTTCGCCAGCATACAGGTAGCCGGTTTCCGGGTGGAAATCGAAATCGTAGGGGTTGCGCAGGCCATAGGCATAGATGCTGCTGTCTGCAAACGGGTTATCCGGCGCGGGCGTCAGGCCGCCTTCGCCAACGGCAAAGCGGTGGATTTTGCCCTGCGGTACATCCAGGTCCTGAGAGTTGGCCGGGTTCTCGTAATCGCCTACGCTCAGGTACAGGTAGCCATCGTCGTCGAAGCGGATGCTGCCGCCGTTGTGGATGAGCGTGTTTTCGGTAAGCGGTACAGAGAACATGATTTCTGCATCGCTGCCCACACCGCCCGCCTCATGGAAGCGCACCAGCGTATTTGCGGCATACTCCCGCGCGGTGGGTGGCGCGGTATGGACCACCCACAGGTAACCGTTCTCGGCATAGTTCGGGTCTGCCGTAATGCCCAGCATCCCGCGTTCGGCCAGCGCGTTCACCGGCAGCGTGATCACCGGCGCGGCCTGCAGAACGCCATCCCGCGAGATGACGCGCACGCTGCCGGTGGTCTTTTCCGTATAGAACAGGCGTCCGTCCGGGGTAAATGCCAGCGCGACCGGGTAATTGGCGCTGGTGACGCGCTCAACGGTGTAGGTCACGCGGTCGGTGGTGCGCGTGTCTTGCGCGGCGGTCACAAACCCGCTTAGCAGCAGCGCCGCAATGCACAACAGATATTGGAAAACACAACGCAAATGCAGCCCATGCAGGGACGGCGCAAGCCTCGTCCGCCGTGAATCATCATGCGTGTTCGTTTTAGGTTCTCCATAAGTTCGCATCAGTTCTCCTCTCTGCTCGCTCGGTGTCAGGCCGGTTTTCCAGCACAATCACGATAGCACAGTTTGCCCATGCGTGTAAGCGGGGGATGACTATTTGACAGGGCTTTTTAACCGCCAGTCTATTACACCGCTTCTATGTGGTTCATAGAAGAATCCAACATGCAGGCGCTATACTGGTGATTGCTTTCCTATCGGCAAAATTGGGTACAATAAAGAGAAAAGAAGGGAAGGTCCCCGCACCGGGCTTTCTCCTTCATGGGTAGAGTAGGACACAGTATGATACGTTTTGAACGATTCACGGAACGCGCCCAGGACGCCGCAACACGCGCTTATGAAATCCTGCAGCGCTATGGGCACAATCAGGTCGATACCGAACATATGCTGCTGGCGCTCCTGGAACAGCCTGAAGGCGTCATCCTCACGATTCTGGAAAAGATGAGCGTGGATGCCAGCGTGATGCGCGCGCGCCTGGACGATGTGCTGCGCGCCAGCCCCAAAGCCGCGATCTATGGCGGCGGCACAGGGCAGGTGTTCATCACGCCGCGCGTCAAGCGGGTGATTGACCTGGCCAACGAAGAAGCCAACCGTCTGCGCGACGAGTACATCTCCACCGAACACATCTTCCTGGCGATCCTGGCCGAGCGCAACACGCCAGCCGCCAAAATCCTCACGGATCACGGCATCACCCGCGAACGGGTCTACGATGCGGTCAAAGAGGTGCGCGGCGGCCAGCGCGTAACCGATCCGCAGTCAGAGTCGCGCTATCGCACCCTGGATAAATACAGCCGCGACCTCACCCGTATGGCCATCGAGGGCAAGCTCGACCCGGTCATCGGGCGCGACGCCGAAATCCTGCGCGTTACCCAGGTGCTTTCGCGCCGCACCAAGAATAACCCCGTGCTCATCGGTGAGGCCGGCGTCGGCAAGACCGCCATCGTGGAAGGTCTGGCGCAGCGCATCGTAAGCGGCGATGTGCCGGAAATCCTTCAGAATAAGCGCGTCGTCAGCCTGGATCTGGCCGGGATGCTGGCAGGCAGCCGCTTTCGTGGTGAATTCGAAGAGCGCCTCAAAGCCGCCATCGAAGAGGTCCAGCGCAGCGAGGGCGAGATCATCCTGTTTATTGACGAAGTGCATCAGGTGGTGGGCGCGGGTGCCGCCCAGGGCGCGCTGGACGCCGGTAACATGATGAAACCGGCGCTGGCACGCGGCGAACTTCAGTGCATCGGCGCGACCACCCTGGACGAATACCGCCAGTATATTGAGAAAGACAGCGCGCTGGATCGCCGTTTCGCGCCCGTCTTCGTGGAAGAGCCGAACATCGAAGACAGCATCGATATGCTCTATGGCCTGCGCGATCGCTATGAAGCCCACCACAAGGTGAGCATCTCAGACCCGGCCATCGAAGCCGCCGTCCGCCTCTCTGATCGCTATGTGACCGGGCGCAAGCTGCCGGATAAAGCCATTGACCTGCTGGACGAAGCCGCCGCCAAGGTGCGCGTGGCGCTCTATTCCATGCCGCCGCGCCTCAAAGAGATGAAGCACGCGGTTTCCAGGCTGCGCGCCGAAGAAGAAGGCGCAGGGCTGGCGCGGGATTACGAACGCGCTGCCGAATATAAGGTACAGCGTTTGCAGCTTGAGGATGACTATGAGCGCGAACTGATGCGCTGGCAGGCCGAAAACACGCTGGATGAAGTGGTGGACGCCGAAGACATCGCGCAGGTGGTGGCCATGTGGACGGGCATCCCCATCAGCCAGATGCTGGAAAGCGAAAGCGAAAAGCTGCTGCGCATGGAAGAAGTGCTGCACAACCGCGTGATCGGCCAGGATAAAGCCGTCGCTGCGCTCTCAGACGCCATCCGCCGCTCGCGCAGCGGCCTGAAGGACCCCCGCCGTCCCATCGGCTCGTTTATCTTCCTGGGCAGCAGCGGCGTTGGCAAAACCGAGCTGGCGCGCGCGCTGGCAGAATTCCTGTTCGACGACGAAGACGCGCTCGTGCGCATCGACATGAGCGAGTACCGCGAACAGCACACCGTCAGCCGTCTGTTTGGCGCGCCGCCCGGATACGTCGGGTACGAAGAAGGGGGCCAGCTTACCGAAGCCGTGCGCCGCCGCCCGTACCGCGTCATCCTGTTTGACGAGATCGAGAAAGCGCACCCGGATGTGTGGAACGCGCTGCTGCAAATCCTGGAAGACGGACGCCTCACCGATGGCCAGGGGCGCGTGGTGGACTTCCGCAACACGGTGATTATCATGACGAGCAACCTGGGGACGGAATTTGTGCGGCGCGGCGGGGCGCTGGGCTTCATCCAGAGCAACGACGAGCAGGCCATTGCCGACCATCAGAAGATCGAGAAGGCCATGCGCGACACGTTCCGCCCGGAATTCCTGAACCGTATCGACGAAACGATCATCTTCTCGCCGCTGTCGCTGGAAGATGTGGAGCGCATGGTGGACCTGCAAATGCAGGGCATCGCCAGCCGCCTCTCAGATAACGGCATCAGCCTGCATCTGACCGAACCGGCGCGCCACTGGCTGGCCCGCACCGGCTACGATCCGCAGTTTGGGGCGCGCCCGCTGCGCCGTGCCATCCAGCGCTTCATCGAGAATCCGCTGAGTGTGCGCATGCTGCGCGGGGATTTTACGTCTGGCGACCTGGTGGTGATTGACGAACTGAACGGCGAACTGGTGTTTGACCGTCACCTCAACAGCACCACCGATTACCTCAACATCTCCCAACCGACGGACCTGGTGGACGGCCAGTACGAGTAACACTGCGTAACACGATGCAGAAGCCTGTGCTGAAAAGCGCAGGCTTTTTCTGCTGCGCAGCTACCGGAGTTTTTGGTGCAGGTCAGCGTGGTGATGGACTGACTTGCAAGACGCCGCCAGCGGCGCAATACCGCTTCTGCCTTTGAGGTGCGGTGTTCAACAAATCACCGCATCCATCGAGAATCAGCAAAGCCGTTGCACTTCACGGTTCATTTGCAGCACGGGTGATCTGACATGTAGCCTGCACTGGATCGCCTATCCAATATGATTTTGAAGCGTAAGCCTGTTCAATGGCGGAGTAGAAATTAGCAGGGCCAAATTCATAGTCCTGCCATCTGTGACGTGAGGTGAAATAATCCGTACCGGATGGGATAGACGCAAAATACGTATAGGGAATGTTTGTTGTGCCGCAATAAGCTAATTGGCCAGGTGGAGTACTACACGTATCCTGGATGGTGCCTCGTTCAGTGCAATTCAGATAATCCCAGGCGCGAATACGCACATCGAGAACCTGAATGCCCGAACTTGCCTGAGTAGATGCTTCAGGCAGACCAGGCGGATAAGAAGAAATCAGATTTTCGGTTACGCCCGAAATAACGTGGTCACAGTTATTACTGTCACCCGGATTGAAGTTGAAGCACTGGTTGTTTGACCATGCCACCACCAACGTCACAGGAACAAACAGAAGCACAAACACGCTGAAAAGCCACAGAGCTTTTGGATTAACTGTGGCCATCATGCTATCCTCCCTGTTCGCGCAGGTATACTGCCGTGCGCCGATTGATCTTGGCCTGTGCTTCGATGATATAACCTTTGAGTTGGTCAAAGAAACCTGTCAGCTCTTCCAGTGAAGAAATGGGACCTTGCCCCTCCCCGTCAGACATCAGGAAGCCCCCGATTGTAATGCGGTGCGCGGCTCTACACCGCATCAGAGCCTGATCATTAATCGCTGCGGCAGTCGTGCTGTCTGGTCCCGGCAGCACCGTCAAAACGTAATAATAGAGCACAAAGAAGTCGCGGTCGCGGTATGGGCTTTCCGCGTTAGCATGCACGCAGTAGTTGCCCACGATACCGCTCATGTCGCGAAAGAACAGGTTGATTCCTCCAATGACCACACCCCGCCTGTACGCGGCCTGTACCCACGTGGTATCGATGAAGGGTCGGGCAGACTCGTGGATGAGCAGCGCCTGAAGCGGTTCCTGTTCGTCAAGACGAAGTACATCGTCCCATGTGTGTGCAATCGCGATTCCAGATTGGTTAGAAAAACGCTGCGGGGAAAGCAGTGAACTGTCTGCTATGCTACCTTCTGCTGATATATATACTACCCGGAATTCTCGCAGCGTTTTTGTCATGAAGGGTGCATAGTAGGCACGCTGTTCTGCGATACGGGCTTGCGCCCAGTCTGGCGCTTCATCGCTCCCTGTGCTGCCGGTGAACCCAAGGACTTCGGATTCTGTCTCGCCAAGTGCGGTCGGTGCGGGAAGCCAGGTCGGTGCTGGGGGGTTATCCTGCGCGGTGATGGTGTGCGCGAGGCCGAGGGTAAGCGCTGCGGCAAAAACGACAAGTGAAAGTAGGACGGGCAGAAGAAACTTACGCGACTCTTGCATGACAACTTCTCCTTACTTTTGCGCGCGGCAGCACAGGATTGTTCTGTGCGCCACTAAGACTATACTCCCCCCCTTTTGTTTGTCAACCTACGAATACAGTATGCTGTGAATCAGTGCGAATTCATGTTTGTAAGTCACTTAGCTATTAACTTACTTTGGCATGGAATACCACCACTTAGCCGCTGCCGCCGGATATCTGCACCAGCCCCACTCATCCGTTTATTGGCTTAATTTGTTCTGTTATTAACGAACAGGGTGCATACTGTTGCTTATAGACTCGCGGAAGACAAACAGGAGACAGCACAAAATGGATCCCGTAAACATTCTCGTATGGATCGTGGTTGGCGCGATTGCTGGTTGGCTGGCAAGCCTCGTCATGGGGACGAACCGCGGTCAGGGGCTGCTGGAAGATATCATTGTCGGTATCGTCGGTGGTCTTCTGGCCGGTTTTCTGATCGATGTGCTGGATATAGGCGGCGCTGCCGTCACCGGCATTAACCTGGGCAGCATTTTTGCCGCATTCATCGGCGCAGTGATCCTGCTGGCCATCCTTCGGGCAGTACGCCGCACATAACCCCGCGTCTCCGCTAACGTTGAGACGGGACGACATACGGCCCCCTGCATACTGAGAACCCGCACCCACATCTGATGACGGGCTGCGGGTTCGTCTGTTTATCGCCCCCACGCTCACATGTCGGGCTTTCTCCCTGTTGCTGGCGCGGCAGGCAAGGGGCATACCTGCGCCAATCTGTGCTATGCCAGCGGCGTAACCCGGCCATCATCATGCAGTTGGTTCACACGCAGTTCTGCCGCATCCAGCAAAGACTGGCACCGCTCACCTAATCTGCGCCCGCGCTCAAACAGCGTCACCGACTCTTCAAGCGTCAGCTCACCGGACTCTAACCGCGACACAATCGTACCCAGTTCTGCAAACGCCGCCTCAAATGACAGCGTGGCGATGTCTTCCATAGCGCTCTTCCTTAATCCGCAATCCGCATGATTATTCGCACAGGCCCCAAACTGGCGCTGCCCAGCACGCATTATCCCCCCTCAGGCGCACCCACGTCAAACCCCGCTGCCCGGCAAACCCAAATTCACCATACAATAGACTCAACCCAACCAGGCACGAGGACCGCCATGAGTGACCCTAACCAGAGCTTTACGCATCACGAGCACGACCACGCCAACCGCTTGCAGCGCCTGGTCGATCATGTGCGCGGCACAATACCGGCTGTGGGCGCGCACCATGCCACCAGCAGCTTTACCCTTCAGCGCGAACCCGTCCCGCAGGAAGCCACCGGCCAGGTTGCCGTCGTGGTCTTTCCCCAGGACCCGTTCGTAGGCGAACCGGAAATCCGCCTCATGGATCGCGCCGATATCTCGCCGGGGCTTATCAACAACCGTGTGCAGGTCGAAGACAGCAGCGCGCCGCCAGCCCTTCCCAACCAGGACGGCCATTATCTCTACTATCCCGGCACGCCAGAATTCGATCAGGTCAACGCCTTCTACTATGTGACGCTGACGCTGCGCATGTTTGAACGCTACGCGCGCCGCGCCATCCCCTGGCCCTTCCCCTCGCCCCGCATCGCGGTGGATCCGCACGCCGGTGCCGAAGCCAATGCCTACTATAACGAGCGCGAGCGCTCCCTTGGTTTTCACACCTTTCCCATGGATGGCAAACACGTAAGCACCGCCCAAAGCGCCGATATCGTAAGCCACGAAACCGCCCACGCCGTCCTGGATGGCCTGCGCGATCTCTTCAACGAGTCCTTTGGGCTTGGTCCGTCGTCCTTTCACGAGAGCTTTGGCGATATGGCGGCGGTGCTCGTCGCGCTCCACGACGACTCCCTGCTGCGCCGTTTGCTGCACATCACCGGTGGCGATCTGCGCCTCGAAAATTTCGTCTCCACCATCGCCGAATATCTGGGGGTGGAGGCCATCACTGACCCCGAACTGCCGCAGCGCACCGGCTACATCCGCAACGCCCTGAATGCCTTCCAGCTTCAACCCTTCGACACGCTGCCCTACCTGCCGCAGGTGCCGGAAATCGAACTGGGGCGGCAGTCCCACAATTACTCTCGCCTCTTCACCGGCGCGTTTTACGATATCCTCGTGGGGGTGTATGAGCATCTGCGCAAGACCACGCACACCCACCTTGCCCTGCACCGCGCCCGCGATGTTGTCGGCGGCCTGCTGATCTATGCGGTTGAAGTGGGGCCGGTGGGGGAGATGGATTTTCACGATATGGCGCTGGCGTTTCTGGCGGCAGATCACCTGCTGTATGAGGGCCTGTACCGGGATATTCTCATTGATGTGTTCGCAGCGCGGCGCGCGTTCGCCCCGGCCAGCGCCTACCACGATTTCGCGCACCACCTGGAACGTCTGCCTGTGCTCCGTTTGCCCGAAGCGCTGAACAATGCGCTGGCTTCCGCCTTGTTCCTGGAGCAGGAAATCTTCCCCGCGCTCAGCCTTACGCCCGATGACGAACTGATCCCGCTCAGCGTCCATCGCAACGCCAGCGGCGTCGCCTTTGTGACCTACTTCAGCGCCCGCCGTATCCCGCTTGAGGGCGACCAGTACGGCGTCTTCAACGGCGCGAAGGTCGATCTTTTCGGCGGGCTGTCGCTGAGCTTCGATGCCGAGGATCGCCTGCGCACCGTGATGTATCGCCCCATCCGCGACGAAGATGTGCGCCAGGTCAGGCTCATGCTGGCAGACATGATCGCGCAGGGGGTGATCGCCGACGCCACACCGGCGCTTGCCCAGGCGTTTCAGCCCCCGTCAGACAAGCCGCCGCTGCTGGGCATGATGGTGCTGCACAACGATGACCGGCTCATCGTCAAGTCCCCCATCAAGGTGGACCGCGTTCAGCGCATCCCGGATATTCTGGAGCATCTGCACCGGCTGCTGCGCCGCCTGTAACACCGCCTGCTACGCCGCCTGCTACGCAGCGGGCCCGGGGATTTACCCGGCCCCCTAAGCAACACTTATTTTCAGTCATAA
>CAZQIJ010000116.1:0-2044 GCA_964592955.1 uncultured Anaerolineaceae bacterium | reverse complement strand
TCCTCGCCGCCGTCATCATCGCCGCCGTCATCATCGCCGCCGTCATCTTCGCCGCCGTCATCATCGCCGCCGTCATCGTCGCCGCCGTCATCATCGCCGCCGTCATCGTCGCCAAACTCAGGCATTTGCGGCACATACAGCGTAGTACCGGCCACAATGCTGCCTGGATCAGACAGACAGTTGACAATCAGCAGCGCTTCAAGTTCCGCATCGGCTGCGGCAGCAATCTCAGACAGCGTATCCCCCGCCTGGATCGTGTATGCCACCCAGCCATCGGGAATGACGCCGCATACCAGGGTGTCATCATCGTCGTCGCTGCCATCTTCGCCGGGATCTTCGATGTCATCGTCACCACTGCCATCGTCTTCGCTATCATCCATGCTGTCTTCGGTGATGCGCAGCGCCACCAGCAGGCCATCCAGCGCAATGTATTCGACCATGACGCTGTCGCCCACCGCCAGGCCATCATCACTTTCAAGCACCGCGATTTCGATGTTCAGCGTCACCCCTGCGACCGTCATGCTGGTTTCGGTCAGCGCCTCAACCGTGCCGCTCACGTCCTCAGTATTCGCCTCGGTTTCGTCTTCATCGTCGTCTTCAGAAGCATCCTCCTCGCGGATTTCTTCCACGTAGAAGGCCTGTGCTTCGCCTTCCAGCAGGTAATAGCCCACTTCCACTTCATCGCCCACTGCCAGCCCATCGTCGCTTACAACCTCTGCGCTGGCGATATCGACCGTCACGCCGCCCACCGTAAGCAGGCTGCCATCCAGCGCCTCAATCGGTCCATAGAGTTCGTATTCCTGCGGCGTGTAGGGGGCGACATAAACCGCAGTCAGCACACCGTCAAGCTCCACGAATTCGACCACCACCAGAATGCCAGTTTCCAGCTCGCCGCCAATTTCGGCGCTGCTGATGTCAATCTGCAGGCCATCCACCGTAATCACGGTACCGTCAATGGCTTCCAGCGTCCCCACCAGGCTCACTTCGTAGCTATCATCTTCACCGGGATCTTCGATGTCATCATCGGCTTCGTCCAGCCACACTTCCAGGGCATAGGCGGTATCGTTCACCAGGATGAATCTGACGTAAACCGTTGCCCCCGGTGCCACGCCTTCTTCGACAAAAGCGGCAGCCAGGTTCAGCGTGATTCCGTTGATGACCAGCGTCTCAGCGTCCAGCGTCTCCACAATGCCGTAGAGCGCGCTGGCGTAATCATCCGCATAATAGACTTCGGTAGCGAATGCTACCCCGTCGGCGCTGTAGAATTCCACTTCAACCAGCGCGCCCACCAGCAGCGGAGAGACCATCTGAGCGCCGGTAGTATCGAAGGTTTGCCCGGCAACGACAATGCTGCCTTCGCTGGCCAGGTCCAGGACGCCCACCAGAACAGCAGTTTCCTGGTCATCTTCCTGGGCGGTGTCTTGCGCCCAAACGCTGGGAACAGCAGCCATCAGCAGTGCGATGACGACGAACAACAGTTTCCTGAACATAAGTTTCACTCCTCACAAGCAGTCGGTTAAGGTTACGGTGATGCCTCGTGCGGCATACACAGAGACCGACAGAAAAGCGCCGAAATGGTTTCGGCGCACTCATCAATTACTCATATTCACCGGTTTCTGCCGGGTCGGATAGCGACAGTCTTACCGCCGCGCGTTTGCCTGGGCGCTATTCGCCGTCCTCGTCTTCCGGTTCTTCAGGATCGTCATCGCCCGGATCGTCGTCACCCGGATCGTCATCGCCTGGATCGTCGCCGCCGGGATCGTCGTCACCCGGATCGTCGCCGCCCGGATCGTCGTCGCCTGGATCGTCATCTTCGGTACCGTCTTCAGTGGGGTCAATCGTCACGTCGGCGTCGTCATCCGGTTCAAACGGCACATAGATCACCTGACCCGCAATCAGGCGGGTTGTTGCCAGGCAGTTCACGCGCATCAGCTCGGCGACGGTACTGCCCGATATCACCGCCACCTCAGACAAGGTATCGCCCGCTTCCACCCGATAATCTTCCCAGTCTGCCGGGATGCTGGGCACACATGCGCCCTGTGTG
>CAZQIJ010000115.1:0-11307 GCA_964592955.1 uncultured Anaerolineaceae bacterium | reverse complement strand
GAAGCCGCCGCCGCCGCCGTAATTAACGGCACTATTGTGGACCATCCGGAGAAGCTGCACTGAGATGCGACCGCAGCCGGGTGAGGCGTGACGTGCGCGCCGTGCTGTGACTCTGGCTCTTGCAGCCATAAGGACAAAACGAACCCCCGGTATCGTCAGCCTGGATGTGACGAGGTTTATCGCTTCTGGCAGTCAGGCCGGCGAGTTGCTGGGGGCTGTCCGGCGTTGTCCACGCAGGTTCGCTGCGACGAGAAGTGTGGTTTTGGGGAAAGCAGGCAGACGCTGACTATTATGATCGGTCCCTTGTACACAGACACGCGCACTGCCCAGATGCACCCGGTGTGTTAACGGGCGCATCTGGCCAAAGACGAAAGCGCATGCATGGGGTTCAGATTACCGCGTGTACTGGGACTGATCAGATACCTACCGCTGCGCAGCAGTTTCGCCGCCCTTAAGTGCGGATACCACGCGCGCCAGCCGTTCACGATCCGCAGCCAGGTCAACGTCATGAAGGGTATCGCGGCGCATGTCGATGGCTTCTGTTATCACGTCGCGCGCCAGCGTCCATTCCTGCTGCGCCTCGTAGATTTCCCCCAAACGGCTGAGGTTCCAGCGCATCGTCTCAGTCAGGTCAAAGCGGCGGGCAATCGCGACGGCTTCCTCAACCAACGCGCGCGCTTCATCCCACTGCCTGCGCCGCATATAAACACTGCCCAGGTTGCCCCGCATAAGCGCAAAGTCAAAGAAGTTTCCCTGTTCCCGCGCCATCTCCAGCCCGGCCAGCAGCGCTTCCTCCGCCCGCTCATAGTCCTGCAGATCGCGGTACACCAGCCCCAGGTTGCCCTGCGCCTCGACCTCGGTCTGACGATCTTTGATGCGGCGCGCTGTCTCCAGCGCCTTTTCAAGATGCTCGATGGCCAGGTCACGCTGTTCCGCTGTGCGGTAGAGCGTGCCAATCATCCGCAGCGAGCGGGCTTCGATTTGTTCCTGCCCTGGCAGCTCCCGCGCAATGGCCAGCGCCTGCTGATGATAGGCCAGCGCCGCGTCTCGCTGATTCTGTTCCCGCGCAATCTTTCCCAGGTTATTGAGGATGATTGCACGCCAGCGCTGATCGAGGCGTTCCATTATGGGCAGTGCGCGGGTGAGCTTATCCAGCCCTTCGCTATAGCGGCGTCGCCACACATCGACGATCCCCAGACGCGCCAGGTTCAGCCCTTCGCCATGTTCGTCCCCCAGCGCATGATACAGGCTCAGCGACTCTTTATAGCGGTTTTCGGCATCGCGCAGGCGTCCCTGATCGCGGTACACGCTGCCCAGGTTGCCCAGATACCCGGCCTCAGCCAGCTTGTCGCCCTCATGGCGCGCCGCCTCAGCCGCCATCGCCAAAACTTCTGCTGCCTCGCTGTGATAGGCTTCCTGAAACAGCGGCCCGGCTGCCTGGGCACTGGCCTGTGCATCGCCGCCGCGCATCGGTGATCGGTAGAGCAGGTCGGCAAATTCGCGTACCATCGCGTACTGGTCATGTTTCAGCGCCCAGTCCGCCGCGCGCAGAAAGTTATCAAGCTCGCTTTTCAGGCGTTCACGTGCTGCCGCTGTGTCCTTCAGGTTGTCCTTCAGGTACATCAGGCAGGTTTCGGCGGCCCGCGCCTGGGCCTCCTGCGACGCTTTGGCAGACGCATAGCCGTGTGTGATGCTGTGCAGGTGATACCGCCTGCTGACAGTGCGGCGCGCTCGCCTGGTGCTGCTGCGTGACTCTGTTCGCATCAGGCGCGTCAACCGCAGTTCGCCGCCGCGCCGTTCCTCGCGGCGGTCCAGCAAGCTGCGCTGCACCAGCGTCCCCAAATGTACAGACACCTCGTCTGCTGGCATCTTCAGAAAGGCCGACAGCAGGTCCACCCCGAAGCGCCGCCCCGGAAACGCCCCCAGCGCGAAGAATACCTCGCGCGTGTCTTCCGGCAGATCGTCAACCGCCACCCGCATCATATCCCACACAGAGCGTTCCTCGCCATCCATAGACGCGCTTTCGTGCTGCAGCGCGTTCTGAATCTGCGGCAGCATTTCGTCGGCCTGCTGCTGGCGTGAGCGCATATACCCCCCGGCAATAGTAATCGCCAGCGGGTGGCCATCCAACAGCATGACCAGCGCGCGCGCATCCGGATTCTTCTTCAGTTCGCGCAGGCTTTGGCCGCTGTGGTGTGCCAGCAGTTCCACACCTTCGTCGGCTTCCAGTTCCTGCACCTGAAAGCTGGTGATGTCGTGTAAGGTCTGGTGGCGTGTCGTAATCAGCAGCGGGATCTCGTCGCGGAATTCCTGCATGAAAGCGTCCAACGCGGTGGAGTTCCAGGCGGCATCAAACACCACCAGCGACACTCCACGCGCCAGCAGCAGTTCCTTTAGCACACGCAGGCGGTCTTCAGTGTTGGCTTCGGCAGGGGTGTCGGCGACGCCCACCGCGCGGGCCATCGCCTGCGCCAGCACCGTGCTGTCTTCATTTGCCGCACGCAGCCACAACACGCTGCCGAAGGCTTTCTCCAGCCACTGTGCGGAAACGTGCGCTGCCAGCGCGGTTTTGCCGATTCCGGGCAGCCCGTGCAGCAGTACCACCTGTTTCTTGCCAAGCGTCTCAAAAATGGCATCACACAGGGCTTTGCGCCCTACGAATTTTCGCGGGTAGTTCTTAATGTCACCGGCCTTTTGCAGCACGTGTGCGCGCAGCAGGAACGGACGCCCACGCGGCGCTGCTTCTGAGAAGTGATTCTGCAGCACCAGTTCCAGGTCACGATAAAGCGCATTCTCAAAATCCTGTTCCGTTTCAAAGGTCCGGTACAGGCCCTTGTTTTCGAGGTCACGGACGTAATTCTGAACGCCTGCAAGTTGTTGGGCATCCACCGTAGGGGGAATCGGACGTGTGCAGCGGTAGACCAGCACGCGCGGCCTGCCGCTGCTGGTCAGTCTGTTCAGCGCCTGCGTGACTTCATACACCGTGCCAGATGGGTAGGTGATGCCAGTGCGCGAGTGGGTGAACGGAGTCCCCAGGCGCGCCCACAGGATCGCGACGAGGATGTCTACCTTGTCAGCGTCGATGTAGGCATCCACGATTTCCTGTGCCGACGCGCCTTGTTCCGGCGGCACCTGATCCTCATACAGCAGCAGTCGCAGCACGTAGTGCGGTTGAATGGATGGGCTTTGGTTCAACCGGGCGATGACCTTTTCTGCGCTCTTGCGTTCGGCCTTCACATCACCGGGTGAGGAGAGAAAGATTGCGATTACCTGAGGGGACGGGGTCGGTGCAGACATGATATCCGATCTTCCTTCGAAGAAAAGCACAACAGATATACCGCACCAGTATATCACCAGGGGGCGGGCATGCCAGATTCTGTTACCTTTCTGGCTGCAAGGCAAACTCAGTGAATCACGGAGTCGTTATGGTTAACACCCCTCACCCCCAACCCCTCTTCCAAACGTGCCTTTGGCGCTGGGAGAGCGGAGGTGAGGGCTTGACCTGCCAGAAACCCGTAATGCACCTGTCCAGGCACTACAAGGTTCGCCAAAAGCTCGCACCCCGCCTATAATGAGAATTACACTTTATGTCGTAGCATGTCGTAGTAGGTTACGGGGAAGCCCATGAGAAGTGGCGAACGTCTGGGATCGTACACGGTCATTGAAGAAATCGGTAAAGGTGGCATGGCAGAAGTTTACCGTGCCCGTCAGCAAAGCGTTGACCGCGATGTTGCAATCAAAGTCATCCTTAAAGGAATCGTAGGTGATCCTGCCGCCGTCCAGCGTTTTCAGCGCGAGGCGAAACTGATTGCCCGTTTGGAACACCCTCATATTCTGCCAGTGTACGATTTTGACGGCACGCACGAACCCCCCTACATCGTCATGCGCTATCTGGACGGTGGAACCCTTAAGGATGCGATGGCGCAAGGGCTGCTGCCGTTCAACGAAATTGTTCATCTCATCCACCAGATCAGCTCTGCCCTGGATTACGCGCACCGGCAGGGAATCATTCACCGTGATATCAAGCCATCCAATATCCTCGTTGACCGCGATGGCAACGCGTTCGTGAGTGATCTGGGGTTGGCGCGGCTAACAGGTACCGTGAGCGGGGCCAGGCAGATCACAGAGACCGGGGTGATTATGGGGACCCCGGATTACATGTCACCTGAGCAAGCGGTTGGCGGCGAAGAGATTGACCACCGGACAGATATCTACGCCCTGGGTGTTATCCTGTTTGAGATGCTCACCGGCGCGCTGCCGTTTAACGCACCATCCGGCGTGCAGATGCTCATGCAGCATATCCAGAGTCCAGTGCCGTCTGTACGGGAAAGACGCCCCGAACTGCCAGATGCCGTGGACATGGTGATGTACAGGGTACTGGCAAAGGATCGCAGCGAGCGTTACGAGACCGCCAGCGAATTCGGTGCGGACGTGGCAGAGGCATTAGGGATGCCCTCAACCGGCGTCACGCTGCGTTTGCGCGAGGCGGTCAGCAACCAGGGGATGCGGCGCGACCAGGGCACCATCACCGATTCGCAGGCGACACCCTCCGAACAGAACAAGACGGTAACTGTCCTGTGTGCCAGCGCCGCAGCCTATGGTGAACTTGTCGCAGAAAGCAACGGCGACGAGGCGGCACGCCGCGCCACGACAGCGCTGATGGCTGCCCTGGAGCGCATATGTGATGATTTTGGCGGCCAGACTTTTTCCCGCCTGGAGTACGATTTGCTCGTGCTGTGGGGGGCAGATGCTGCCCGTGAGGATGATGCAGAGCGCGCAGTGCGCGCCGCCATTGCCATGCAGAAGGCGCTGCGCGAGCTGGGCGCAGCCTTTCTGGAAGACGATGAACCCCTGCCTTTGAATATCGGCATTCATCGGGGGTTGGCACTGCTGACCCCGCATCAGACGAGCGGCACGGCCTCTGTAAGCGGTGCGACAATCAGCCTTGCCAGCCGTCTGATGCAGAATGCTGAAGGCGTCATCCTCATCACACACGACATTTTTCGGCTGGTGCTCGGCATATTCGATATGCTGGAAGATGAACCTCTGAAAATGCGTGGGCGTGACGAAAAACTGCCCATCTACCGAGTCTATGCTGCAAAGGCACGTGTTTTCCGTGGCGCGCTGCGGGGTGTAGATGGTGTTGAAACGCCGATGGTCGGGCGAGAAGCAGAATTCAAGCAGTTGCAGAAGGCATTTCTAATGGCGGTAGAAGACAAGGAAACCCAGGTTGTCACCATCGTCAGCGATGCAGGGGTGGGAAAATCCCGTCTGCTCAGCGAATTTGACAAATGGGGCGAACTGCGGCCCCTGGAGTATTACATTTTCAATGTGCGTGCCACTGCTGCGATGACGCACTATCCCTATGCATTAATTCGTGACCTGGTGACATTTCGTTTTGACCTTCTGGATGAAGACGCACCCGCGGCGGCAGTAGCAAAAATCGAAGCCGGTATTGCGCAGATGGCAGGCAAAGACGACGAGATGGCGCACTTGATTGCCTATCTGGCAGGCATCGATATGGCAGACAGCCCTTATCTGAAGGAAATTCTGAGAGATGGGCAGGAAACCAGCCGTCGCGCGCGTCAGGCGTTTATCCGTTTTATTACCTCCGTGGCCAGGGTCGAACCGGTCGTCATGCAGTTGGAGGATATCCACTATGCGGATGAAGCTTCGCTGGATTTGTTGAATGAGATGTTTACATCGGATGAAAACCTGCATCTGGTGATTATTGCCTGTGCCCGCCCGAACCTTTACGAGCGGCGTCCAACCTGGGGCAGCGGACAGCATTTCCACACCCGCATTGATCTTAAAGCGCTCGACAAGCGCGACAGCCGCGATCTGGCGTCGGCCATTCTCAGAAAAATCACGGATGTGCCCAAACAACTGCGCGATCTGCTGGTGGAACGGTCAGAAGGAATCCCGCTCTACATGGAAGAGCTGGTGAAGATGCTGCTGGACGATCATATTATTCTGCCAGACGGCGAAGATCGCTGGCGCGTAGAGGTAGACCGGTTGGGCGCGCTAAGTGTACCCTCCACACTTACAGGCTTATTGGAAGCGCGCTTTGATACGCTGCTGCACCCGGAAAAGCTCACGCTTCAGCGGGCAAGCGTGATTGGCCGCATCTTTTATGATAATGCGCTGCACAGGATAGACGAAATGGATGATGTGCACCTGCGTGATCTCAGAAGCATCCTGTCTAAGCTGGTGGAGCGCGGGTTTATCTACCGGCGAGAGACTTCCGGGGTTGCAGAAAGTGCCGAATACATTTTTGCCAGCGCCATGCTGCGCGATACGCTCTATGAACGCCTGCTGGAGCGTCAGCTTCGCACCTATCATACGGGGGCAGCACATTGGCTGGCGAGCCTGGAACGCGCGGACGATTACCTGACACTGATCGCGGATCACTACGAAAAGGCCGGGGATAACGAACAGGCCACTGCATTCTTGCACCGTGCAGGCGAACTGGCGGCGCAGAAAGGCGCGTACCGCGACGCGACAGAGCTTTACCGGCGCGCGCTGGCTTATGTGCCCGCCGAGTCCGACTCTAGTGAGCGGCTGCCGCTTCTGCTGGCGTTGGGCGAAGCGATCAACCGGCTGGGCAGTGTGAGCGAGGCCCGCCAGGTACTGGTCGAAGCGCTTCAGTTGGCGCGCGCGGTCGATGACCCGGCAGCGCTGGCTCATGTGCTTTACCAGCTTAGCCTGACCGAAACCAACTATGGCGACTACCCGGCAGCGCTGGTTTATCTGAACGAAGCGCTACCTTTGGCGCGTGCGGGAACCAACATGCAGATGCTGGCGAATGTGCTGTATGGGTTAGCCAATACCCACTACCGCGCCGGACACACGGCAGAGGGCATTGCGGCTGCTGACGAATGCATTACGCTGTGTGAACAAACCGGTGACGCTGTGCTGCATATGTATGCGCTCAACCGCCGCGGCACGCTGACGTCGGCCTCAGAACATGTGGCAGCGATTGCCCGATTTGAAGGTGCGCGGGCGATTGCACGGCGCATTGGGCACCGGGTGGGCGAGCAGGCTGTGCTCATCAACCTCGGATTTCGCGCAATGGCGAACAAAGACACAGAAACCGCCATCCGCTATACAGAGCAGGGATTGGCGCTGGCACGCGAAGTTCACAATGCCCAGGGTCTCATTGTGGCCACGTTAAACCTGGTCGATTACTACATCAGCGCCGCGACACCAGATCGCGCATTCTCCATGCTGTATGAGGGGTTGACCGCTGCCCGGCAGCAGGGATCCCTGGCATGGGTACTGGCTGCGTTGAGCGTTGCCGCGAGAACCAAACTTGTGCAGGGGCGCGTGACGGAAGGTCTGCAACTGCTGGGGCTGGCCAGGTATCACCCAGCTGTTGGTGCCGATGTTCTGGAGGATATAGCCCGTTGGCTGGATGATGCCCGTAATACCCTCAGTCTTAGCGAGACCGATATCGAGGCAGGGTTGAACGCTGGTAAGACGCTGGATGTAGACACAAGTGTGGAAGCGCTGCTGCAGGAATTGGCGGGGCAGCAGGGCGGGAATCCCGTCGCGTAGTAGGCCCTGCACAGGGTATTCAGTTCATCTCAAACAAGATGGCAGTGGTACTGCCACAAGAAGGACGGTCAGGCCGGGTTCGTTTTTGTCCTGGCAGAATCCAGCGCAGAGCGTTTGACTGATCCCCTGGGCAGTGAACCCACTTTACAGCATAACGGCCATCGCCGCAGCAGTGGCAGTGACAAGCACGCCCATCACTAGCAGCGGCCAGAAGCGGAACAAGGGCATGTATTCAGGCATGCGCACACGCACAATCCATGCATGAAACAGAAACAGGCAGATATACGAAAACAGTGTTGTCCAGGCGGCTGCCTCATAACTGATTGGAAGCAGCAGCGCGTTCAGGCCGATGTTGATGATGGCTGCCATCATCGTGCCAGCAGCGATATAAGTGGTCTTCTTGCCGTAGTTCTCAATACCCACGTACAACGAGTACAGGAGCATAAAAAACCCGGATGCCAGCACTAGTCCGATGATGCGGGTGCCTTCCCAGTATTCGGGAGGGGCAATCAGTCGTACCAGCGGTGGGCTTACAAACATCAGCACTATCGTTATCACCATGAATGCGGCGGCGTAACGGATGGCGTGTTGCCGAACTAAATGGTGTTGATTTTGGCTGAGCTTACCAAGAAACCAGGGTGACCACACTGCGTTTATTGACATCCATAAGAGATACGTAATGCTGCCGATCTGATAGGCGAAAGTGTACAACCCAGTTTGTTCCAGGCTGTATACCTGTGCGATCATCACGCGGTCAATTTGGGCTAGCGCAATTGCAGACAGGCTGTGAAGTATCAGGGGCAGGGAATAGGTCAGTGCATAGTGCCAGTATGCCCGGTTAAACAGGATAGCTGAAGGTGCACGCAGCCGCAGCAAACGTGGTGCGCCTAATCCGATTCTGATAATCACAACACCCAGCACTCGGCTTAGCGCATGGTCAAGCGGTGTGGCAAGAATAAGTGCCAGTGGTGCAAGAATCTCGCCAAAGCCAAGTACACTATTCTGTATCATTACGCGCTTATGCTGAAAACCGGTTTGCCATATCTGCTGTAGGATGTAGATGGGTAACGTAAAGACCACACCAATCTCCACCAGCAGCAGCAGCGATTTGTCCAAACCCGTCAAGGAAAGCAACCAGGAGTCCGGCACCAGCAGCAGCACAAGCAGGCCAGCCCCAGCAGCAATTGTGCCCAGCATGGTGGTGGCCAGAACAAACTTTTCGAACTCTTCTGGAGGGTAGTCAAAACGCGCACGTCCGACTGCGGAATACACATTCAAGGTTGAGACAGACATCAACAGGTTCAGCCATGTGAGGAACAAGGCTACTGTCCCATACTGGCCAGGGGTCAGTAGCTGAGTGAAGAGCGGGATGGTTGCAAAGTCAAGCCCGCGTCGGCTCAGCGTTCCAAGTGCGCTCCATACCCCAGCTCTGACGACAATGTTAGTACGATATTTGCCGAAGATCCGGCTCAGTTGGATCATAGACTCTTCAGCACTGCCGTGATGCGTTGTACCCAGTTATCTGCCCAGAACTGATTATCAGGAGGAACAATCGCTGAACCCGGTTCTGTACCCAACAGCGTAACCAGCTCTTCAACCGAGTTAAAGCGCTCACCAATTTCCGGCGAAACAAATGCGTTATCCCAGATCAGAATGCGCTTGCCGGGGAAGGCAAATGCCTCATACATCACGGTAGAGCCGAAACCCACAACAACCTCACTCTCCCCGATAAGTTCATAGATATCGGCATGGATCCTGATATCGACGTTACTCCAATGGGTCAACGGTTGGTATGCGGCAGCGTCTACCGCTTCTCCTGGGTGCAGTTTTAGTATGATTTTGTATTTCGGGTAGGCGCTTGCCAACGCCTCCGTGATCTTCAGCACTTTGGGGCGTTCCATGGACTGCGACACAATAAGAATTTGAGAGCTGCTTACGCCATTGGCTTTGGCGGCGATTTTATTCAGATAAGGATAACCTACGGTTTCAACCCGAAATGGTCCGCGTATAGAACGATTCCAGTAATCGCCATAAGTGAGTACAGCATCCGGCAGATAGCGCCGACAGGGATGCGTAGGATCACTCAAACAGGTTTCAGAAAACTGATATGCGAAGTGGTTATCATAAATGATACCGTGTTGGGGTTCCAGCACAGTATAGCCTGCCTCGTGCAGTGCGGCGACCAGCGGAGCACGTGATCCCATATAGGCCGCTGCATGGACAAACGCCGTAGATAAATCGAGCCGCTTCAGAACCTGGCGCTTCAATAGGCCCGGCATAGCCAGAAACGAAGGAAGCTGCTGTAGCAATTTCTTCCGCCAGGGTTGTGGAGAAAGCTGAAAACAGCGGGCTAATGTCTGCACATAATCCTCGATCAGACTGCGCTCGCTGGCAGATAGCGGGCGTCGAAGTCCATGAAAAAAAGCCTGTGCCCACAGTGCCGTTTCCGGTACGATATCCTGGCGAGATGGCGGCAAACGGTAGCCGATCAGCCGATTTTCAAAGATTAGCGGACGGTTCCAGCGATCAAAATAAGGTTCATAGAGTCTGTCGAATGAAAAACCAGTGTTGCTATGGCTGATGCGCGTTGAACTGTAGGTGAAGAACAGCGCGTCGTGAGACGCTATGCGCGACAACCGTTGAAATGCGCGAAGCAGGTCAAGTGGACGCACATCTCGTACACGGTTAAGCAAGCCGGGTCGCGTGACCGGGGTTACAGTGTGCTCACGCTCATGAAGCGCGTAGAAGACAGGGGATCGCACTACTGCCCACAAATGCAGTCCTCCGATCTCCGGTTCCCACAGCCCCGCACTGTCTTCTATAGCATTCAGCTCTTTGATCAGCATTAGTTCAGACCCGTTACTGGCACCAATTTTCATTGTACCTTTACCCTCAGCGAGGTTCAACCTGAAGAAACGGCTGGTATCCATGCACAATGCCAGAGCGGGGTAGGCGCATGTAAGGCTGGCGTCGTTCTCGTACCGGACACTGCCTGCGCTGTCTGCCGTGTATTCGTCAGTTGTTGAAGCATTGCCGTCAGCGCATTTCGTTTCGGCCTGCAATAACAATCCGCGGGGCTTGTCGCTGCTTCACAGAAAAGCGAAATTCACTTCCGGCACACGGTTCTCGGTGCTGACGGCTGATCGCAGCACGGCGGTTCGACCGCTCTTGTTCGGTTTCCACAGACAGCGGCAGCACCTCGTCCACCTGTTGGTCGAACACATCAACGGTCAAGCCGGTGTATTTCTGAAACACGTGCGGATGTTGGCTGAGGGGGTCGTTCCTCATCATCATGCACCATAGTCTACATCCATTCTCACTCTATTTCTAAATTTAACATATATAAATATAATTATAATTCCAATTAATATGATGAGGCCCAATGTGCAAAGGCCCTAACCAAATTCGAACTGATTGAATGATTGCGTTACAATACGAAGACGTTAGTCACTCTAAACCCGTTCTGTTCAGAAACATGAGCATCTTAGCGAAAAGTATCTGCCTATGAGCCGTCGCATTGCCCTGTTCATTGGAATTCCTGATCCCAGTCTCAGCGCTGTCCTCAGTGACCCCGAAATCGGCGGTTTCGAAGTCATGACGCTGTCAGATGTTCCGCGAACCGACCTCGAAGACGCAGTGCGCGACTTATTCAGGAACCGGCTCACAACTGACCTGGTAGTTCTTGTCTTGCGCGGCAACGTCATCCTGACTGACGATGCTTACCTGCTGACTTCGGATACAGATCCAGAC
>CAZQIJ010000114.1:0-11412 GCA_964592955.1 uncultured Anaerolineaceae bacterium | reverse complement strand
ATCCTGTACCAGGCGGGTCGCGCGCTTAACGATGCATCTACCCCTCAGGAAATTCTGCACGTGATCGTGGATTACCTGATACAGCCGCACGTGGATCAGGTCTTCGTCATGCTGCTGCGTTCGCGCGATTGGAGCGCCGACCAGGGCGCGGTGGAAATTGTATCCAGTTGGAGCGAGCAGCAGCTCCTGGAGCTGGACGGTGTACTGCTCGTTGCCGATCAATTCCCGGCGTGGCGTATTCTGGCCTCGCCCACGGTAACGACGCTGGATGATGTGGCGACGAATACAGACATCGACCCGGTTGAGCGCACGGGGCTGGAAAGCCTGGATGCCCGCTCCCTGGCCATTATCCCGCTGCGCGTGCCCAAGCGCGTGATTGGCGCGATCTGGATCGGGTCACGGCAGCCGCACAGGCACACGGACCGTGAACTGCGTATTTACCAGTCTTTTGGTGAGCAGGCCTCACTCTCGATGGAAGCGGCCTACCTGCTGCAGCAAACAGAGAAACGTGCGCGCCAGATGCAGACTTCGGCAGAAATCAGCAGCAGCACCGGGCGAATTCTGGACCTGCAGATTTTGCTGCCACAGGTGGTAGACCTGATCCGCAATGCGTTCGGCTATGATCACGTTCAGGTTTTCCTCATGGATCGAACCGGAGATTGGGCGGAACTGCGCGCCAGCACCGGCGAACCGGGGCGTCAGCTCCTGGCGAACCGGCACAAACTGCGACGCGGATCCGAAAGCGTGATCGGCACAGTAACGGCCACAGGCCGCCCTTCCATCGCGCTGGATACCGCAGATGCCAACGTCATCCACCAGCCTAACCCTTACCTGCCGTTTACCCGGTCTGAAATGGCGCTGCCGCTGATTATCAAGGAGGTGGTGGTTGGGGCGCTGGACGTGCAGTCTAACCAACCGAACGCCTTCAGCGATGACGACATCAATGCCCTGACGACGCTGGCCGCGCAGATTTCGGTGGCTATCGACAATGCCAACCTGTATGAGGAAGCACAGAACCAGGCGAACCGCATGAGCTTCCTGTTCGAGATGACCACCGCGGCGGCTTCGTCTGAAAGCCTGCAGGAAGCGCTGGAAAACGTGGTCACCCGCTTGCAGGACTCGCAGAACGCGCTGACAGTTGCAGTTTACCTGCAGCGGATCTATGAGGATACAGCGCAGGTAGAACACCAGATGCTGGAAGCCGTGGCCGTAGTGGGCAGCCGCCAGCCGCTCTCTGAACTCGAGAAGGTCGATATCACCAACGAAAACAACTCGCTGGCAATTGCAGCGCAGCGGGCGCAGCCCATCACCATCCGCGAGATCAGCGCCGAGCCGCGTTACCTGCCGATTTCATCCGTCGCGCGTTCTGCCATCATCGTGCCGCTAAGCAGTGCTACAGAACTGCTGGGCCTGATGATTCTTGAGAGTGAACGTCCCAACGCCTACGGCTATGAGACGCTTCAACTGCTGCTCACGCTGTCCGGTTCGCTTTCGGCCATCATCCAGAACACCCAGTTGCTCACACGGTTGCAAACAGCCAACGAAGAACTGCGCGAGCTGGACAGGCTGAAAAGCGATTTTCTGGCGAATATGAGCCACGAGCTGCGCACACCGCTGAATTCGATTATCGGGTTCAGCCGCGTGATGCTCAAAGGAATTGACGGGCCGCTGACTGAAATGCAGGAACAGGACCTGACGACGATCTACAACAGCGGCCAGCACCTGCTGGTGCTCATCAACGATATCCTGGACCAGGCCAAGATCGCTGCGGACAAGATGGATCTGAAGTTTGCGTACTTCGATATCAAGCCGCTGGTGGAGAGTGTAAGGTCTATCGGCATTGGTCTTGTTAAGGACAAGCCGATCAACCTGCAGGTGGAAGTGGCGCAAACCCTGCCTAAAGCCTACGGCGATGAATTCCGCACCCGGCAGATTTTGCTGAACCTGATTTCCAATGCCTCCAAATTCACCAACGAAGGCTCAGTTACGCTGCGGGTGTATCCCATGGAAACCGCCGCAGGCAAGCAGATGATCCGCATCGATGTGGAAGACACCGGTATCGGGATCGCCGAAAGCGATATTCCGCTGCTGTTTGAGGCGTTCCGGCAGGTGGACTCGTCGCTGACGCGCACGCAGGGCGGTACCGGTCTTGGTCTGCCGATTGCCAAGTCGCTGGTCGAACTTCAGGGTGGGCAGATGACGGTGGCCTCCTTAGTCAACGTCGGCTCTACTTTCAGCATCACCCTACCCACCGAACCTGTGATGCAGGAAGATGACGAAGACTCCGCAGAGAAGCCCGAAACCCCGCTCGCGCCATCTCTGATAACGCGGACTGTGGCGAAAGTGGCTGTACCGCAGCGTGTGATGCAGGCGAAACGCCAGATTCTGCTCATCGAAGATAATCCTGAACTGGTGGATCAGTTCCGGCGTACCCTACAGCGCGAGGGGTTCGAAGTGCTGGCGGCGACCATTCCGCTCGAAGCAGAGGCTATGGCCAGCGGCCTGCATCCCACGCTCATCGTGATGGACGTAAACTTTGCACACGGGGTCGGGTGGGATATTCTGAAGCGCCTGAAGGAGCGCGACGACACGTTTGATATTCCGGTGGTCGTGGTAACGCTGAGCGACGACTCTGCCCGTGCCTACCAACTGGGGGCACACTCGTTTATCGTGCGGCCGTTTATGCCGGAGCAGCTCACGGTTGCTGCGGTGGCGGCAGAGAAAGACAGCAACATGGAACGCATTCTGATCATTGATGACGAGCCGAATGCGGTGCGGTTGCTCACACAGCTTCTGGATCAGCACGGGAAATTCCGTGTGTTCTCAGCGTCCAACGGCAGTGATGGTATCGCGCTGGTGGCGCGCCGCCGCCCAGACCTGGTGATCCTCGACCTGCGGATGCCGGATAAGGATGGTTTCGCAGTCCTGCAGGAACTGCGCTCTAACCCGGAGACCTCCAACATCCCGGTTATGGTTGTCACCGGAGATATTGACCTGCGCAGTGAAGAACGTGAACGGCTGACGAACGTGCATGTGCTGCCGAAAACGGACATTGGCGAAGACCTGTATGAACGGTTTATCAGCGACGTACAGAAACATCTCGCCGGAAAAATGTAAGCAGCGAAAGGAGCGGCAGGGCAAGCTGCCTGCCCGCTGTGCGCGCCGTTCGGTGAACGCTGCCCGGTGCGCGCAGACGGAACCTGTGACGCGCGGAACGTATCCCGGCGATGTGTACCCGCGCTCCACAGGTAGACACTACATCCAGAAATCGCTACACTGAACACAGCGAACACCACCGTTCCGAACGTTTTAATGGGTGCCGATGAAAGGACACGACATTGGCTAAAGTGCTGATCATTGATGATGACCGTACAACAGTGAAACTGCTGCAAACACTGCTCGAACTTGACGGATTCGAAGTGGGTATTTCTCCGCGTGGGGCGGATGCTGTGCCAATGGCACAATCCTTCCGGCCCGACATCTTCCTGGTGGATTACCACCTGTCTGATATGGATGGCGCAACCGTGATCCGGCAGTTGCGCGAAGACGGATTCGACACCCCGATTGTCGTCGCTTCAGGGCTAAACGTTGAAGATGAAGTGCTGGCCGCTGGCGCAGATGCATTCCTGGTGAAGCCCTTTGAGCCGGAGGAACTCCCGGAATTGTTTAACAGTCTCATCAACGGCAGGTAACCTCTTGGCGACACGAAAACGGACGCGGATGCAGTGGTACCGGGTTGATCTTCACCTGCACACCCCTGCATCTGCAGATTACCAGGATCCTTCGGCGGGATACATCGACATTCTGCGCAAGGCAGAACAGCGCGATCTCGATATCATTGCGTTTACCGATCACAACTCTGTGGCAGGTTACAACGCGATGCTGCATGAGATTGATCAGCTCACCTATTTGCAGCAGCTTGGGCGCGCGAATCCTGAGGAACTGCGCGTGCTGGCCGAATACCGCCGACTGATGGAGCGTATCCTCGTGCTGCCAGGCTTCGAATTTACGGCTACATTTGGCTTTCACGTGCTGGGGGTTTTTTCGCCGCAGACTTCCATGCGCCAGCTTGAACATCTGCTGCTGTCGCTGCACATCCCGCCAGCCACGCTGGACGCCGGTACCTCTGAGGTGGGCGCGTCGTCTGACGTACTCACTGCATATCGCGTGATCAGCGAAGCCGGCGGGATCTGCATTGCCGCGCACGTCAATACTGCGCATGGGGTCGCCATGCAGGGGTTAGATTTCGGCGGGCAAACGCGCATCGCCTATACGCAGGATCGCTTTCTGCACGCGCTGGAGGTGACCGACCTCACCCGGCGCGACCGCCGCAGCACACCGAAATTTTTCGACGGCACCAAACCAGAGTACCCGCGCCGCATGCGCTGTGTGCAGGGTTCAGATGCCCATGCGCTGAACACCGTGCGCGATAAATCCAACCGGGTGATGACGCTGGGGGTCGGTGAACGGGCGACCGAAGTATTGCTGACAGAGCGCACCTTTGATGCGCTGCTGGAGATGTTCCAAAGCAACGATTTTTCGCGCTCACGGGCCTATACTCCCAATTTGCAGCCGGAAGATTACGTGCAGTTGGCGCGCAAAGAAGGCCCCACACTCATTCAATCATTCCACGAGACGCTGGACCGCAAGGGCGGCAAACTTTATGCCATCATCGCGGATGTCTGTGCCTTTGCCAATACACACGGCGGGACGATTTATGTGGGGATCAGCGCAGACAAGCGGAAAAAGGTGGAAGGCATTCCGAACGCGCGCGAAATGGCGGAAGAACTGCGGCGCTAGATCAGCCAGGTGATTACGCCCGCGCTGAACTTAGAGCTGGATGTGCAGGAGACTCAGGGTAAAGCGGTCATCCGCATTCAGGTGCCAACCGGCGAAAATCGCCCCTACGCCATTGATAACAATAAGATTTATGTGCGCGACGAAACCGAAACCACGCTGGCCGTTCGGGACGAAATTGTAAACCTGGTACGCCAGAGCCTGCTGATGCGTGAGCCAGCGCCCACCCATCCGGCCCCGGTTGAAACAGTGCCAGAGATCACGCTGCCACCGCTTCAGCCAGGTGACGACATTAAGCCGCCGCGCGCCGGTGTGGAGATTATTAACATCGAAACGCGCGACGGCCTGCGCTATTACACAATGCACGATCTGCGCAACGGGAACACCGTCAAGAACGTGACCATGAACTCTGCACGGCGCTTGTGGCATTATGCCATCAAGCAGCTCGAGGCCAACCCGCTGAACCTGGACGATGTGGTGTGGAACGGCGATATCGGCCTGTGGCGGCGCTACAAGAAGGGCGGCGATGTGCGTTACGATCTGGTACAGCGCGTGCCTGAGGGAATTCGCATTTACTATGGTGTGACCGAAAACGGCATGGAAGGCCCGTGGCATGTGTTCCTGGATCCTGAGGAAACCGCCCCGGTTTAGTGTAAGCCAACAGAAACGCAGCGACCCGATGCTGCGTTTCTGTTGTTAGCGGATTGCAGCCTGCTGCAAGCAGAGAGGTAGATGCACAATGGCAGTACAAACACTTCCGCCCGGCCCCAAAGGCAATCTCATCCTGGGCAGCATGGCGGATTTTCGGCGTAACCCCCTGAACGCAATTCAGGCGGCGGTTGCGGATTACGGGAGTGTGGTCTTTGTGCGGGTTGGGCCGCGCCGATTGTATATCCTCACCGATCCCAATGATATCCATGACGTACTTGTAAGGCAGGCCAGGTCGTTCTACAAGACACGCACCAGCAAACGCACACTGGGCCAGTTGCTGGGCAACGGACTCCTCATCAGCGACGGCGAACACTGGAAACGCCAGCGCAAACTGGCGCAGCCCGCGTTTCACCATCACCGGATCGTCAGTTATGCCGATGCCATTACCGAGTACACCACGCGGCTGACCCGCGAATGGCACCCTGGCGCGCTGCGCGACATCCACGAAGACATGATGAAAACCACGATGGGCATCGTGGGCAAAGTCCTGTTTGATGTCGATGTGATCGGAGAGGCAGCGCGTGTGGGGCGCGCGTTAGATGTACTGCTGGCATATGCCATTCGCGGGCTAGGGAATCCGCTGCTGGCGATGCTGCCGCGCTGGTTTCCGCAGCCGGGTAAACGCCAGCTTGAACAAGCGGTCGCAGAGCTGGATGGCATCATCATGGGGATCATTCGCGAGCGGCGTGCTTCCGGCAAGGATACCGGCGACCTGCTTTCGATGCTGCTGCTGTCTTTGGACGAAGACGGCAGCACGATGGCTGATAAGGATGTGCGCGACGAAGCCATGACGTTGTTCCTGGCCGGGCACGAAACAACGGCCAACGCCCTCTCGTGGACGTGGTACCTGCTGTCTCAGCACCCGGAAATTGAAGCACGCCTGCATGAGGAAGCCCAGCGCGTGCTGAACGGGCGTACTCCCACCTATGCAGACCTCGCACAGTTGACCTATACCGAGATGGTGCTGAAGGAAGCGATGCGGCTTTATCCCCCCGCCTGGATCTTCAGCCGCCAGGCGGTGGAAGATGTGACGGTGGCAGGCTACCCCATCCGCAAAGGTGGCGCGGCGGTGTTCTGCACTTATGTCATCCACCGCAATCCGACTATCTTCCCGGACCCGGAACGGTTTGACCCAGAGCGTTTCTCTGCCGAAAACGAAGCGCGCCTGCCCAAATACGCTTATGTGCCGTTTGGGGGTGGGCCGCGCGTTTGCATTGGCAACAGCTTCGCCATGATGGAAGGAGTACTGATGCTGGCCCAGATCGCACAGCAGTTCCGCCTGAGGCTGGTGCCAGGCCAGGTTGTGGAGCCGGAACCCCTGATTACGCTGCGCCCCCGGCACGGGTTGAAAATGCAGGTTGAGCAGCGTTAAGGCTGGCGCGGTTCCTGGTCAGCCTCGCCGCCCTGCGCTTGACCAGGCTGGCGCTTCTGCGCATACTGCGCTTCCGCCAGGACAAAATCGACCACGCCGGCAATTGTGGCATCCGGGGCGGTTGTGGCTGGCATAACTTTGATCTCAGAGAAGATCAGGACGGGCGTTCCTCGTAGCGCAACGTTAGCAACACCCACCTGCCCTGGCTCTACCCCTTGCAGATGAAGCATGTCCCGGTACATGTAGGAGTACTTGTCTGCGGACATAGCGATGGCCATTTGCGCGCCGCCCAGGGCAGGCGTGGATTCGCAGGTCAGCAGCAGTCCGGCATGGCTGTGCGCCATGTCTGGGGTAACCAGCGCCATCGACAAGGAAAGCTTGTGCAGGTTCTCTGCCGTTACGGCTGCTGCATTGGCGGCAGTGTAGCCCATAGCATCCAGCGCGACCAGCATCGAACGGCCTCCCGTAACCTGGCAGTGCCAGACCTCAGGTAAGCACGACTCGCCCAGATCAATGAGCATGATCGGGTTCATTTCTGCGCGAAGCTGGCGAATGAAGGTGTAGAGGCGGGGCAGCAGTTCGATGCTGCCCCGCAGGTTGGCGGTATAGAGGAGCGTGATTACCGGTTTTTCCATTCTGGTTTCCGCTTTTCGATAAAGGCGTTCATCCCCTCCAGCCGGTCTTCGGTACCGAACAGCAGGTAGAAGTTGCGCTTTTCATAGTTCAAGCCCTCTTGCAGCGACAATTCATAGGCGCGGTTCACCGCGTCTTTGGTCAGCCGTGCCGCGGCCTGGGACATCGAGGCGACCTTCTGAGCAACCTCAATGGCTTTGTCCAGGTAGACTTCGACAGGTACTACATAGTTCACCAGGCCATAGTGCAGCGCTTCCTGGGCGGTGAGGCGGCGGTCAGTTAAGCACATTTCCATCGCAACGGCCTTGCCCACTGCGCGCGTCAGACGTTGGGTGCCGCCTGCGCCTGGCAGAATTCCGAGGTTGATTTCTGGCTGACCAAATTGTGCTGTTTCTGACGCTACAATCATATCACAGGTCATTGCGATCTCGCACCCACCCCCCAGGGCGAAACCGGAAACCGCCGCGATGATGGGCTTGCCGATGCGGGTGAGGCGCGACCAGTCGGTCACATCCCCGCCGGTCATCATCGTGACCGCACTACGATCTGCCATCTCTTTGATATCTGCACCGGCGGCAAAGGCGCGGTCGCTGCCTGTGACGACCATGCAGCCGATTTGTGGGTCGCGGTCGAAGACCTCCAGAGCCGTGAAAAGTTCGCCGGTGATCTGGCTGTTGAGGGCGTTCAGTGCTTTGGGGCGGTTCAACCGAACGAGGCCGACACCGGCTGCGGGGGTTTCTACCAGAATGGTTTCGTAAACAGCGTTTTCCATGAATTTTCTCCTGAATAATGATGCAGAATACCAGGTTCGTGGCACGAGTTTAACATATGTGCCAGCGAAGGGGGATGGCATTGGTGTGCGTGTGGCGTTTTCCTGCGGCTTGAACCCCTAACCGCTGGGGGAATAAGCCCAGCTCAAAAACGGTATGCTGGATTCAGACTTGTATGATTTAGGAACACAATACCATGAACGGCGCTGAATTTCTCATTCCGCTGGCATTTGTTGGGGTGATACTGGCAGGCTTCACCGCCATCCTGGGCATCAGCCGCAAGCGGATCACGTGGGATGAACCAGAAAGAATCGGCCTGCGCCTGGCGCTGGAGCTGGCGATATTCACCACATGTTTTGCGCTGCTGCCCTTCCCGCTAAGCTACCTTGTGAATGAACCGTTCGCCTGGCGCATGGGCAGCATGGCATTGGCGTTGTTTCTGGGGTTTCAGATTACGCGTGTGTATCAGGGATCGCGCCGCTACAGCGCACAGTGGCCGGTTGTTATGGTTTCGCTCCTTGCACTTTCGGCGTTTTTCCTGACAATTGAGTTCATTAACGGCATTGTCTGGAACTCGCTGGCAGTTTATGCGGCGGGCTTGATGTGGCTTCTGACCACTGCCGGACTACAGTTTATTGCGTTTGTGATCTATGACCGTGAAAATCCTGTTTCGGCTGGCGCTAGCGCTGGCGGGCGTCCTGTTGGCGGCCTGCGGCGCAGCAGTACAACCCGTCATTCCAACTACACGCCCAACGCTGACCCCTTCGCTGACAGTTACAGGGCAGGTGCTGCGCGTGCTGGACGCGACGCCAACGGCCACGCTCACGGTCGTCCTCGCGCAGACCATCGACGGACCGACACCCACACCGCTGTTCGGCCCAACCCGGACGACTTCGGGCGGAGAAGCGACGGCAACGCGCGTTTTTAACCCGAACGCGCCCCGCATCGAATTCTTCAGATCAGACAGTGTGGCGACCGCGCCAGGCAGCAGCGTCACCCTGTTCTGGTCCACACGCAATGTAGACAGCGCTGCGATTTACCACCTCAACAGCCAGGGCGAACGCACACAGGTCGATAACGTCGCCCCGGATGGGCGGCAGTTGATGAACATCAGCAGCGGCGCGCGCGGGTTCGTCCAGTATGTGCTGGCCGTTGGAGAAGGAACGCAGCGTGTTGAACAAACACTGACGATTTCGCTGGAATGCCCCATTCCCTGGTTCTTTGCCCCTGCGCCGTCCGAATGCCCCAACGAAGAGGCTCAGCCCACGCAGCTCACCGAACAGACGTTTGAGCGCGGCCTGCTGCTCTATGCCGCAAGCAGCAACCGGCTGTATGCCTTGTTTAACGATCCGGTTGCGCCAGCCTGGATTGAACAGACGAACCTTTACGATCCTGCCATCCACCCGGTACGCGATGAAGCTTTCGAGCGTACATTGATCGGGACGAATTTCGTGCAGCCTGTGGGACGCCTGGGTTACTGGTGGCGCGGCAACGATACCGTCCGCAACCGGATGGGTTTGGGTACAGCCGTAGAAGTGACGTTTGACGGTTTCGTGCAAACCGCGCCCGTACCCGGACGAACTGGCAGCAGCCTGTATATCACGGGGTCCAACGGGTTGATCTACCAGCTCCTGCCGGGTGGTGAGGTATGGCAGATTATCACCCCGTCCTAAGACAGATGATTTACTGTAGTGCAAGATGACGATCTGGAGTCTTACATGTTAAACGAACGCGCATCCGCCCTCAGCGACGTTCCCTCGCCGTCGAGCGACGACCTCAGCCCAAAGCAAGACCAGTTACGCAACATTCGCGGCCTTGTGGAAGCGGTGATGCAGATCGACAGCGTCGAGCTGCCTGAACCTGCGAACCGGCCAGAACTGCAAACCCCACAAGACAGCGATGCACACCAGGGCCGCAAGCCACCGGAAACCCGCGAGCTGACCCATCTCATGAGTTTTCGCGGGCGGCTGACGCTGGAGTCAGAAGCGGCCTATGAACTGCTGGACGCGCAGTTCCTGCCGCTGGAACTGCTGCCGATTTTTCGCACAGATCAGGAAAAACATGTCGTGGATGTTTACCAGGGGCGGCTGCACGTCAAACCTCGCCCCTGGTGGCCGAATCTCGTGCTGTTTCTGCTGACGTTTGCCAGTGTGCTGTATGTGGGAACACTACAGGCGCTTAACGAAATCGCCAGCAGTAATCTGGGTGAGGCGCTGCGCATGGCAGAAAACCCACTGCCAGAGCTGTGGCGCGGTTTGCCCTATGCGGTCAGCGTGCTGCTGATTCTGGGCGCGCACGAACTCGGCCATTACTTCGCGGCACGGCGGCACAAACTTGCTGTTACCCTTCCCTACTTCCTGCCGTTTCCTTTCAGCATGTTAGGGACACTGGGCGCGGCCATACAACTGCGCGAACCCATGCGCAGCCGCAAGGTGCTGCTGGAGGTGGGGGCAGCGGGACCGCTGGCAGGCTTGGTGTTCGCCATCCCGATTGTGCTCCTCGGCCTCGCAACGTCCAGTGTCATGGCACTGTCGGAGGTGGGCGGCGGGATGGTGGAAGGTAACTCGATTCTGTACGCCGGATTCAAGGTGCTTATGTTTGGCGAATTCCTGCCGAATGCAGAGCGCGATGTCTTCATCAATTCAATCGCATGGGCTGGCTGGATTGGCCTGTTTATCACAGGGTTGAACCTCATTCCGGTGGGCCAGCTTGACGGCGGTCATGTGATGTATGCGCTCTTCGGCAAGCGGGCACGCCTGCTGTATCTCCCCACCATCATCGCGATGGGTGTGCTGATCTACTTCACCGGCATCACCCTGCTGTTTATGCTCGTCCTCATCATCCTGATGGGGCCGAATTACGCGGTGCCGCTGAACGACATCACGCCGCTGACGGGCACGCACCGTGCTGTCGCTGTCGCAACGCTGGTCATCTTCGTGCTGGTGTTTGTGCCCGTACCGCTGACGACGTTTGAGGTTGAACCGGTGGTTGCGCCGGGCGGCGTCAGCGCGCAGCTTCCGCTGCTGACGGCGGCGGGTATTGTTGTGGCACAGCGCCTTGCACGGCGATTCTCGCGGTAGCGGAGTCGCGTTACCTGCCGCCAGCAGTGCCGGCACTGCTGGCGGCCCC
>CAZQIJ010000113.1:0-11442 GCA_964592955.1 uncultured Anaerolineaceae bacterium | reverse complement strand
TGAGGTAAAGCCCCACCGTGTCGTTCGACGCCAGATCCACGAATTCCAGGTCGCCGTCTTCCAGTTCGTCGTCCTCAAATTCCTTGTCGTCATCGTCAAAAAGGTGAGGGTCATATTCATTGAGATCGTCAAATAACATGCTCTCTTCGAAATTTTCAGGTGGTTCCTGGTCGTCTTCAAAGAAATCCACGATGAGATCTGATTCAAAATTACTCTCGTCGTAATCGCTCACAGGTGCTTGCCTCCAGTTGGTTAACAGTCTGTTCTGATGAAAAATCACAAACGTTTTGCTAGCGTACTAAGACACAGGTGGCATAGCTGCTATGCATGACGCGTGCAAGCGCGCCGCGCCAAACCGCACGGTGTTAGCGCTTGTCGTCCAGAAGCTGGCGCAAAGCTGCGAAACGCGGATCAATGGTATCCTGCTGGCATTCACACGACTCGTGATTCAGGTTTGCGCCGCAGTCCGGGCAAATGCCTTTGCAATCCGGGCGGCATATGGCGCGCTGATCCGTCTTGATGAGGACCTCCGCACGCAGCAGAGGGTTCAGATCCAGAACAGCGTCTTCATCGATGCTAAATTCCGACTCCGCCATCGAATGAAACGTATACAGTTCTTCAAGGTCAACTTCGATATCACGCGCGACAGGGTCCAGGCAGCGGAAGCATTCGTCCTGCATGCCGATGTGCAGATGTGCCTGCACGAGGATACCTTCTTTGGTTCTGCTGAGGCGCAGCCGACCGCGCACATAACCCAGGGTGAGGTCTTCTGCAATGCGAACTGCGGGGAAATCAAGTTCTGAATCGTGGCTGTGTGCTGGCCCCTCATTGAGCAAGAAACCGACGTTGATTTTGAGAACACGGTTGCTTAAGTAGCTGGTCACGGATTAAGGGCCTTAACTATTTTGGGTGTGCGGGCATTACAGCTCACTAACCCATTGTTGGACACAAATGCTGGCGGTGTTTGGTTTGCTAAACGAATTATAAGAAAAGTCTGGATTTTGTGTCAAGATATGTCACAACTTTCCTAACCGTTCTACAACCAGGTTTGCCCCCATCCACCTACCAACCGCGCTATTATAACGTCGGTAGGAGGCAAATTCAGAGAAATATTTACGTTCTTTGGTTTTTGGGGCACAGCCAGCAGGGGGCCTATTGCAGCGTGGCGGCGTTCGTGAACCCGCATCGCGGTCCCGCTGTGCAGCATGGGCGGGGGGTGTTCGGAGCACGCACTGGACAAGATCGTCTGATGGATGATGATGGATGAGATGGAAACAGGATCGCCGACTTGTTGAACACCGTTTGCGTGCCGGGCCTCCGCTGTCTCCAATGGGGTTCTCCCTTTGCGCGGCCACACAACAAAAGACGGGGTAAATGCCCCGTCTTCTTGCTTAAGATGCGCTGTGTGCCCCGTTTGTGGCCGCGTGGGGAACAACGCGCACAGATGCGCCTGTTGTTTCCCTGGCAGTGGCGAAGCGGTTCACCCCTTATGGAAAACGCAAATCAGATACAACCCATGTAGGGACGCGGCTTGCCTCGTCCGCCGTGCATCATCATGCGTGTTCGTTTTGATTTCTCCCTTAGATATCGGTCACGCGGTGGCACGCCACCCAGTGCCCCGGTGTGACCTCGATCAGTTCCGGGTCGGGTTCGTGGTAGCACAGGTCAAAGCCCACAGGGCAGCGCGTGTTGAAATTGCAGCCCCGCGGCGGGCTGGCCGGGCTGGGAAGATCCCCGCGCAGGATGATTCGCTGGCGCTTGGATTCTACCATCGGATCCGGTACGGGCACCGCAGAAAGCAGCGACTGCGTGTAGGGATGCAGCGGATTCTCGTAGAGTTCGTCGGTAGGGGCCAGCTCCACGATTTTGCCCAGGTACATCACGGCTACACGGTCGCAGATGTGGCGCACCATGCTGAGATCGTGGGCGATGAACAGATACGTCAGGTTAAGCTCGTCCTGCAGATCTTCCAGCAGGTTGACGACCTGCGCCTGGATCGATACATCCAGCGCCGAGATCGGTTCATCTGCCACGATGAACGACGGTTCCAGGGCCAGCGCGCGCGCGATGCCGATGCGCTGACGCTGACCGCCAGAGAACTCGTGCGGGTAGCGGTTGATGTAATACGGGTTCAGCCCCACTTTTTCCAGCAGTCTTTCCACAAATTCGCGCAGTTCATTGCCCTGCCGGATGTTGTGGATGCGCAGCGGTTCGCTGACGATGTTTCCCACCGTCATGCGCGGGTTGAGCGACGCATACGGATCCTGGAAGATGATCTGCATACGGCGGCGCATGCGGCGCAGATCCTCGCCCTTCATCGTCGTTAGTTCCTTGCCTTCAAAGACCACCGAGCCTTCGGTGGGACGGTAGAGCTGAAGGATGGTGCGCCCCGTCGTGCTTTTGCCGCAGCCAGATTCCCCCACCAGGCCCAGCGTTTCGCCGCGATACACGTCGAAATCGATACCGTCCACCGCGCGCACCGCCGCCACCTGGCGCTGCACAATGAGGCCAGACATAATGGGGAAGTGCTTCTTCAGGCCGCGAACACTCAGAATAACGTCTTCAGTCCTGGTTTTTTGCTCCGCCGGAGCTGGACTCACACTAACCATTGACTTTCACTTCCTCACTCATGTTCTTGCGCGCTTCGCGCAGGTCGTACCAGGCTGCCACAAGATGATCCGGGTCACTGCCTTCTGCCTGGCGCAGCGGTGGGATTTCGTTCCAGCAGCGCTCTGTGGCGTAGGGATTGCGGGGGGCGAATGCGTCGCCCGTCGGGCGGTTGCGCATGTCGGGCGGCGCGCCTTCGATCTGCACGAGGCGGCTGCGGTGCTTCTTGATATCCAGGCGCGGCAGAGAATTCAGCAGGCCAAGCGTGTAGGCATTGCGCGGATCGGCAAAGACCACCTCAATCGGCCCGCGCTCAATGATGCGCCCGGCATACATGACCTGAATGGTATCGGCCATCCCGGCCACCACACCCAGATCGTGCGTGATCCAGATCATCGCCATGCCCAGTTCATGCTTGAGCTGCTTGACGAGTTCGATAATCTGCGCCTGAATGGTCACATCCAGCGCCGTCGTGGGTTCGTCTGCAATCAGCAGCTTGGGGTTACACGAAAGCGCCATAGCAATCATGATACGCTGGCGCATACCGCCGGAAAACTGGTGCGGGTAATTCTTGAGGCGGCGGCGCGCGTCTGGAATACCCACCATATCCAGCAGCTCAGCCGCGCGGTTATCCGCCTGGGTGTTGTTCATACCCAGGTGCAGTTTAAGCGCTTCCGTGATCTGCGTTCCTACGGTGAGCACGGGGTTCAGCGAGGTCATCGGGTCCTGGAAGATCATCGCGATTTCCGCCCCACGCACCAGGCGCATTTCCTCGCGAGAGAGCTTCAGCAGGTCGCGCCCCTGGAACATCACCGTGCCACTTTCAATTCGTCCAGGCGGGCTGGGAATCAGCCCCATAATCGACAGCGCATGGACGCTTTTGCCGCTGCCACTTTCACCCACGATCCCCAGCGTTTCCCCTTCGTGCAGGTCATAGCCCACACCGTTAACGGCGTAGACGATGCCTTCCTGGGTGTAAAACCGGGTTTCGAGGTCTCGGACCTCCATCAGGACACCCACTTGTGAACCCTCCTTAAAAACGGTCTTTGTTTAGTTTTCTTCCAGATGCTTGCAGGCGTCAGATCTTCCGTTTGCTGTGGAGCTTAGGGTCGGCCTGCAGATCCCGGTTACAGAAATTAAATCTGCATTAAAGAAGTTAACAGTGTGGCCAATTATAACGCGGATGTCAAGCAAAGTTTAGGGATCATTGCAAATGCTTAACGCGCTGAGCGCACTGGCGCTGCATGGACGCTCATCCAGTGGAACAAGGTGTAGGATTCCTGTTGGGTTTGATGTAACAATTTTCCTACACAACAGCCGCGCGCCAGCACAGCGCTGGCAAGGCTTCAGCGTTCACGGCGCGGCAGGGACAAATGAGGGACAAATGAAGGACAAATGAACCGAACCGCGCCGCGCGCCGCGTCACTTTTGCAGCAGCACCTGCGCCTTGTACCAGGCGATGGTCTCGCGCAGGCCATCTGCAAACTGCGTTTGCGCCCTGAAGCCAAAACTGTTTTCGGCACGCGTGATGTCCACATTGCGGCGCGGCTGGCCGTTGGGCTTGGTGGTATCCCAGCGGATTTCACCCTCATACCCCACCAACCGCGCGATGGTGGTGGCCAGCGCGCTGATGCTGATTTCCATGCCACTGCCCAGGTTCACAGGCTCCGCCGAATCGTAATCCGCAGCGGCCAGCGCGATGCCTTTCGCAGCATCTTTCACATACAGGAATTCGCGCGTGGGAGAGCCATCGCCCCACAGCGTTACATAGGCCATGCCGCTCTGTTTGGCCTCAAACATCTTACGAATCAGATCCGGGATGACGTGCGCGCGCTGCGGGTCGAAGGTATCACCAGGGCCATAGAGGTTGGTGGGCATGATATGAATCGCGTCGTAGCCGAACTCCTGGCGGTAAGCCTGCCCCTGCACCATCAGCATCTTCTTGACCAGGCCATACGGCGCATTGGTTTCTTCCGGGTAGCCGTTCCACAAGTCCTCTTCTTTGAAAGGCACCGGCGTAAATTTGGGGTAGGCGCAGATGGTGCCAATGCCCACAAAACGCGGCACACCTGCCAAGCGCGCGCCCTCCAGCACCAGCGTGCCCATCATGATGTTGTCATAGAAGAATTTGCCGGGGTGCGCACGGTTCGCCCCGATGCCGCCCACCGTTGCGGCCAGGTGAATAACCATCGTGGTACCGGGATGGTCCTCATAGAGGCGCGTGGCTGCTTCTTTATCACGCAGATCGTACTGTGCGCTGCGCGGGACGATGATTTCGCCGGTGCCCAGTTCCCGCAGATGATCAACGAGGTGCGATCCGAGAAAGCCGGATCCGCCGGTGACGATAACACGTTGTTCCGACCAGTTCATAGCACTACCTTTAACTTGCTGCGAAAGCGTGCTTGTAGCACGCTGCGAAAGCGTGATTGTAGCACGCGCATTCTGGTGATGCGATTGTGGTTGTGCGTTTTCCAGGGATTTTGCAAAGTCCGAAAACTCCGGGGATTGACCGAGTCTGTCCCAGAGGAAGGTTTCCTCTGGCAAGTCGTCGTCTGGCAGCGCACCGCCTGGACACCCACTAAAGTGGGTAGCGGTGCCTGTGTCGTAGTGTTGGGCGGCGGGTTCAAACAACCACACCTTGTGTGGCAGCCGCCTTGTGTGGGTGTCCCTGCTGCCGCAGCCGAAGAAACAGCTAGCCAGGGGAAGGGTTCCCCTGGCACCCCAACCGATGCAACAACATTGACTTTGCAAAAGCCCTGGTGCGTTTTCCGTCAAAAGCGGGTTTTGCAGCCCAATGGTCCGCTGCCGTCAGTAGACCGCCACACCCTACATGCATTACAATAGAATCCTGACCTATGACTGAGATCGGTTCCATGCAACTGTACTGCCCAAACTGCGGGGCACAGGTTCCCGCACGCAACATCAATATTCACAAGCAGTCTGCCGTCTGCCCGGACTGTGATCACCTGTTTTTGTTTGACGCTGCAGAGATGATCCGCAAGTCGCGGCGGCGTCCGTTGGTCGCGCCGCCTTCTGTGCATCTTCAGCAGCGCGAGGGCTGCCTTAGCCTCGCCTTCGAGTGGCGTGATGAACGCACCGCCCGCTATATCGCCTTCAGCGTCGCCTGGAATGTGCTGGTGATCGCCGTGACCAACACGCTCATTTTCGAAGGGTTCGTCCCCTCAGATTTTCTGCTGCTGGCGCTGCCCATCTTCATCGGGGTTTCTATGACCTATTATTCAGCGGCGCTGCTGGTCAACAGCACGCACATTCACGTTGATGCGCACACGCTCAGCATCCGCCACCTGCCGCTGCGTATGCCGGGTAACCTCGATGTGCCGCGATCCAGCATCAGGCAGGTGCTTATTCTGGAAAGCGCTGCCGAAAACCGCACCGCCGGGCAAACCTATGATCTCGTCCTGGCGCTGCATAACCGTACCAACCTCACCGCCCTGCGCGGCCTGCAGGGCGAGCTGGCGTTCTACCTTGAGCACCAGCTCCAGGCGCTGCTGGCCCCAGAAGGGGTACAGCCATGATGCCGCTGCCCGGCGTCACCCAGGCGCTGCCCGTTGGGGTGTTTGCAGCCCTTCCGCGCCGTAACTTTGGCCCAGCAGATGTGTTGTTACTGTCGTGATGAATTTGTTTAAGAACCGTCAGCCCAGGCAGCAGGATCCCAAGGACCTCTCAGATTCCGACCTGGTTGAACTCGCCAAAGCGGATAAAGAGGCTTTCGGGGAACTCTACGAACGGTACGTGAAAAAGATCTACACGTACATCTATTATCGTACCGGAAACCAGCACGACGCAGAAGACCTGACCGCCCGCGTCTTCTACCGCGCAATGTCGCACATCGAAACCTATACCGAGCGCGGCGTGCCGTTTCAGGCCTGGTTATACCGCATCGCCCATAACCTGGTCGCCAACTGGCACCGCGATCGCGGGCGGCGCAAAATTGTGCCGCTGGATGAGTTTGTCGCCACTGGCCTGCGCTCAGAGTCGCCAGATAAGAGCGCCGAAGACCGCGAAGAACGCGAACTGCTTCTGGCCGCCATTCGCCGTTTGCCAGAGGAACGCCAGCAGCTTCTGACGTTGAAGTTCGTGGAGCATCTCTCTAATGCCGAAATCGGGATCATTATGGATCGCACAGAGGGCGCGATCAAATCCCTTTATCACCGCACCTTGATCGCCCTGCGCGACGAGATGCAGGCACTTGATCAGAACAGGCAATGATAAGGCTTACCCTAATGACTTCAGAGACACAACCAAACCTCGAAGAATTCCTCTCCGCCGTGACCGATGCACTCCTCGACAGCGATGATCTCGCGCATGTCGAAGCTGTGCACCAGCTCTTCTCGCGTTACGATGTGCCGCGTGCCAGTGCAGAGTCGTTCATCCGGCTCATCCAGCGCCTGGATTCCGCCCTGCGCGTGATCCCGCCTTCACCCGCCTTCGTAGACCGCCTGCGTGCAGACCTCGTCGGCAGGGAACAGCGCAGCCTGGTGGGGCGCGTGCGCCATATGCCGGCCCGTGTGCAGATCGCCGCCGGGATCGTTGCGGTGGCCGGTTTCGTGCTGCTCTCGCGCCGCCGCCTGGGCGACCTGGCAGGTGTGACCGATGCCGAAATCATCCCTTCGCAGCAGATCTGATGTCGCGCGTGCTTTCGCGCAAATTCCCCCTGGCGATGCTGGGGGGCTGCTATAATACAATGCGTGTGTCGCTATCCGGATGGGCGTTAGGGCGGTTGGCATGACCGAGCAGCAGTATCAGGCGCTTCTCACATTTCTACAGTTGGGGGGGCAGTATTTCGTCCCGGCAGCCGTGCTGCTGCGTGCCCTCTACGAAGGGATGCGCGGTCGCCTGCCGCAGGGTTTCGGCCAGATCCTGATGGGCAGTGTGCTGGCTGGCTTTACCGCCGCCGCCGCCGGGGAAAACCCTGATGCAAGCAGTGTGTTTGCAGAGCTGGTGGGGAATGCCGTGTTTATGGCCGGGCTGCTAAGCTTCATCACGATCTACCTGCTGCGCCAGCCGTTTCGCGGTTTCTGGATTGACGGCCTCGTTGGAGCGCTCATAGGCGTTGGGGTGTGGATTGCGTGGTCGCTGCTGCTGGATTATCAATGGCAGTGGTGGATGGTGCCGCTGGCGGTTTTCGCGTTTGCGCTGGGGTTTATAGTTTTGCGCACAACACTACGCCACATCGCGCGCCTGCTGCGCCTGGCAACCTGGTTGATCCGTATTGGGATTGTGGTCATGGTGGGCGCTGGCGGGCTGCTGCTTGTTCAGTCCCTCATGTCGTCCGCCGCGTGATCGCGCGGCAGGCTGCACGCGCTAGCGATACAGCCCCATCATCAGCAGCAAACGCTGAATGCGCTCGCTGCGCTGCCGGGCGTTAACCGAGGCTGCGATCCAATCCAGATACTCTCTGCGATGACTTCCCGGAAGCTGTTCAAACTTAGCCAGTACAGACGGGTCATCTGCCAGTGCCTGCCGGATGTCTTGCGGAATGTCAATCAGGGTTTTGGTAGTCACCATCTTGTTCCGATCCACACTGCATTACGTACTGTTACACTAGTCTACCACCACATTTGTGATTCTGCGCTCATCAATTCATCAGAATCTTGTCAGAACCTTAGCACAAGATGTGAGCACAGTGCAGTGGATGCTCAGTCTCGTCACAGGGCTGATCACAACCACAGGGTAATCATCCTGGTCATAACCACAGGAAGACAATGGCAGAAAACATCCTTAACCTGAACGCACCGCTGGTGTACCGCTGTAACCTTCACCGCTACTTCAGCGGCCTGTCGCGCGTGTATGTGCGCGCCTTTCGCGGCTACGAGCAGCTTCCCGCCTTCTACCTGTTGTTTTCAGATGTCGGCTACATCGAAGGGCCTGTCACATGGCAGGGGCTTATGCTCAACATTGCACCGGCAGACGCCTGTATCGCCCTTATGATGCGCGTGGGGATGATCGGTGAAGCAATGCTCCAGTTCCCGGATGCCTATGCCGCCATCACCGAAACCATGCAGCTCTACACCATCCACACCACGCAGACGCCTGTGCAGCTCATTGCCGGGAGTGTAACGCTGCTGCCAGACCTCCCGGATGAGCTGAAATAGCCGCTGCCGCGTGTTTGGGCAGCCCGCCAGCGCGGGCGGCTGCGCTTAGAACTGCTGCGGGAAGACCTGCCGCGCCAGCGCTGCCTCTTCTTCAACAAGGGCGCGTATCGCCTGCAAACCGCCGTTCCAGAAGGCCGGATCGTTCAGATCAACCCCCACCTTACGCAGAATCTCATGCGGCCAGTCAGAGTCGCCAGCCGCCAGCACCGCTTCATACTGCGGGACGAAATCTGCGCCGCGTTCCTCGAATAGTCTATACAGCGCCAGCACCAGCAGTTCACCAAACGCATAGGCATACACATAACCCGGCGTTTGCAGGAAGTGCGGGATGTAGCGCCACCACACGGCATAATCGTCGCGCAGGGTCACGCTGTCGCCAAACATCGCGCGCTGGGTCTCTGCCCATAGCGCGTCCAGCCGTTCGGCGGGCAGTTCGCCTTCGGTGCGGCGCGCGGTGTGCATGGCGTGTTCAAAGCGGTTCATCGCCACCTGCCGGAATACCGTAGAGAAGGTGTCTTCGATCTTGCTGGCCAGCATAGCCAGCCGCACTTCAGGATCCGCTTCGCGCGAGCGCAGATCCTGGAAGACCAGCATTTCGGCGAATACCGATGCCATCTCGGCGGTGGTCAGTGGGGTATACAGCCCCCAGAAACCGTGCGCCTCGCCAGAAAGCGCCATGTGAATGCCGTGACCGAGTTCGTGCGCCAGCGTCATGACGTTATCGGCTTTGCCCAGATACGTCAGAAAAATGAAAGGGTGCGCCGAAGGGACGGTGGGCGCGGCAAACGCCCCGCTGCGTTTATTGGGCAGGGGCGCGGCATGGATCCAGTGCTCGTCGAAGAAGCGTTTCGCCACATCGCCGATGCGCGGGCTGAAGGCGTAGAATGCGTTGAGGACGATCTCGCGGGCTTCGTCCCACGTGTAGAATTTGTCGCTCTCGCGGGTGGGCAGCGGCGCATAACGGTCATAGTCCAGCAGCGCATCCAGGCCAAGGATCGCACGCTTCAGGTCATAGTGCTGCGCGACGATGTCGTAATTCGCCGTGACCGCACCGACGAGCGCTTCGACAACGTCATCCGGCACCTTATTCGACAGGTTGCGAGACGACACCCAGGTTTCGTACTGGCGGCGGCGGTCAGAAAGCGATTTATCCGCTGCCAGCACGTTAAAGATAAACGTCAGTTCCATCTGCTTGCTCTGCAGCGTCCGTGTGATGGACTCCGCAGCGCGGGCGCGCACGTCGCGGTCGGCCACGCGCAGCTTCTCCAGGATTTGGGATTGCGTGAGCGCCTGGCCGTCGAAATCGTAGCGCGCTGCACCCATGAGCTGGCTGAAGAAGCGCAGCCATGCCATGCGCCCGGTAACGTCCTTCTCCACGATAATCTGTTCTTCGGCTTCGCTTAGCTGGTGCGGGCTGAACCGGCGCAGCGCTTCCATATAGTGGCGGTAGTGTGCCTGTTCAAGCCCGGTGATGACCCGTGCGGCGTCGTCGTCTGCCAGCGCGTTCCATTCCAGGCGAAAGAACACCAGCCGCTGATTGACCTCTGCGGCGAACTCGCTGAACTTCTGCACCAGCGCGCCGAAGCGCGGGTTCGCGGTGTCTGTCGCATAATTCAGCTCTGCAAATGTCCCTATCCGCCCCACCCGATCATGGATCGCTGCGTAAGCCTCCATAGCCGCGGCCAGCGCGCGGGGGTCCAGTGTGCCCACGTTCTCGCGGTAGGTTGCTGCGAAAGCCTGCGCTTCCTCGCGGATGCTCTGCATATCGGCCTCAATCGCTGGATCGTCCACCCCACTGTAGAAGACGGATAAATCCCACACAACATGTTCTGCTCCGGTCGCCTGCTGCTCCCGAACTGCCTCAACCATGGTGAACCTTTCATGAATATAGCGCTTACTCGCGCAGCCTCTGCGCACGTTAAAATCGCGCACAGCGTAGCACGAATGGTGGTGAAATTCCACCGGACTCGCTATTATTCCATCGTCAAGAAGCCAGGTACAGCGATAAGATGTGAATGACGGGTGCGGGGGGTGCCGCTCCCTGGCGGGGTCCTGGGGCAGCGCCTCCATAACCGCTCAGCTTAATCCTGGTCGTAACTGCTCAGGTATCGCTGCCCCCTCACCCCTAAATCCCCTCTCCCACGCAGTGGGCTGAGGGAACTTTCTGGCCTGCGGTTCACCCCCTTCTCTCCGCAGTGGGCTGAGGGGACTTTCTGGCCTGCGGTTCACCCCCTTCGCCCCGCAGTGGGAGAAGGGGGCAGGGGGGATGAGGGGAATGAAAAAGCGCAGCAGAACCTGCCTGAGTGGTTACTCCTGGTCCTGTACCAGCAAGATCCGCTCCGTAAAACGCGTAGTCATAAAGGAATGCAGCACATGAACGCATTGACAGAATCCGAACTCAGCCAGCATTTAGCGGCGCTGCCCGGATGGGAAAGCGATGGCACCAGGATCATGAAAACCTACCGCTTCAACAGCTATCTGGCCGGGATCGCTTTTGCTGCGGCGGTGGGCACCATCGCCGAAGGCCGGAACCATCACCCGGATCAGCTCATCATTGGCTATAAGCAGGTGACGGTCACCTTCACCACGCACGACGCAGGCAGCGTCATCTCTGAATACGATGTCCAGGCTGCTGCCGCCATCGAAGCCCTGGGTTATCCCAAAGCCTGAAGCGCGCCAGCGCTGCGCCGCCCCCCAGCCCAGCACGGCGGCGCCGGAC
>CAZQIJ010000112.1:0-11468 GCA_964592955.1 uncultured Anaerolineaceae bacterium | reverse complement strand
CACCACAACTGAACCGATAAGCGCGGTCTATGCGAATCGTGAATGCGAGTATTTCGCCGTCCTTTTCTGCGGTACCATCCAGCAGCAGTGCATAGCCATCCAGCTCGCCCGATTCTGCCAATGCCAGTTCCCAGGAAGCGGCGTTATAGTAACCGGCGGGTACATCCTCAGCGATGCCTACAGGAATAACGTCCGCGTCGGCGTCCCCTTCTGCAAGATCAACCACCCTCTGCCCCGGCAGCCCAACCATTGCAGCGCTGCGGGTCAGCTCACCCTGATCAGGATCATATGGCGGATTGGTCTGATAGGCACGAATATCCGAAAGGGCTATCAGAACACGGTTGAACTGAATCGTCCAACCGTCCTTTGAGACGAAGCCCTGACGCACGAAATCTTCACCATTGGCTGTGAAGTTCAGGGTGGCGGGGGTGGCAGCAGGCTGCGCGTGGGCAGGCAACCTGACAGCCACCAGCGTAAGGAGGAGGACAACCGCGCAAGCGGCGGTTATGGCGCGGAAATGTTGGTTGGAGCGCATAGAGACGAGCCTTTCGTTTTGGTAAGTGCATTCCCAGATGCAAGTTCTTACATCTGCAAGAGTATACATCTGAAAATGCTGCGCCACCACTCATGGGCTTATCTCCACCGGGCCCTCAGGGCAAGGCAAGGCTGTGCTACTCGCACAAGGGCAGGCGAACTGTACAGGAGGTCCCTTCATTGGGTGTGCTCTCCACCACCAGCGCCCCGGCGAACAACTCCGTCAGGAGACGCACGAGCACCAGCCCAAGCCCAGATCCCTGCTGCTCATAGATTTCACGGTCGAACTGCATATAGGCACCGATCTCTTTCAGGTGTTCGGCAGCTATGCCACGCCCGCTGTCTTCGATGTGGATTACGTATTCGGTACCGTTCACCAGTCCCTGCACGATCACGGGTGAACCCGGTTCAGAGAACTTGAATGCGTTGTCGATCAGTTCCTGGCAGACCTTCTTCAGGTTCGCATCATCAATGGCAACAGGCGCGTCCACAAAGTTTAACTGAAGGTCATCCGTGCGCGCATAAGCTGCCGCAGTATCATAGGCAGTCTGGGTAATGCTGTAAGAAGGATGGGTTGCGCAGCGACCAAAGCGGGCATGCACGCCATTGACGCTTTCGGATTTGTTCCGCAGCACATCCAGTTGAGTATACAGGATGTAATTCTCGATGAGGCGAAACAGCCGCTTGCCATTATTCAGAATACGCCGCGACATATCTGCAATGCGGTCTCCGTCCAGGCTGTGCGCGTCCATCTCCATCAGCTCCGCAAACCCAAGAATGGAAACCAGCGGGGTACGCAGCTCGTGGGGCAGCGTGCGGCTGATCATCCGGCGCATGTGATCCAATCGCCCTTCAATCTGGGCGTGGCGTTCTGACTGTTTGGCCAACTGGGTACGGACCGCAGTGAGCAGTTCTGCACGGCTGAACGGCTTTGTGATGTAATCGTCAACCCCAAGCTCCATGCCCACACGAATATCCGCGCGGCTGGCGCGGGCAGTGACAAACATGAACGGCACCTGGTTCACTGTCTCGTAGGTACGCAGCTCGAGGAAGACGCGATAGCCATCCATCCCGGCCATAGAGATATCGGAGACGATCAGGTCTGGCGTCTTCTGCAGCGCCAATTCCACGCCATCGATGCCGTTGGTCGCTCCATAGCTCTCATAGCCTTCAAATGTCAGCCACTCCAGGATCTCTTCCAGGAGCGGGACTTCATCTTCAATTACCAGGATCTTCGCCATACCCTCTTCCTCTTTTTTCAACTTTCAACTATGGGACGATGCAGGGAGCTGCAGCAGGAACGCATTTCCGTCATAAACAGCACTGCCCCCGTGAATCTCAAATATCTGGCGCGCGATAATCAGCCCCAGGCTCTTGCTGGGGGTGCCTTCCAGCGCGCGCGCTGGGTTCATTGCGTCCGCGGTTTCGCGCAGGGTGTCTTCCGTCAGCGGGGGCAGCGCAATGGAGATGTGCAGGTGATCTGCAACACAAGCGGACTCCAGTTGAATCGTTTCGTCTTCCGGAGTCAGGTTAAGCGTATGGCAGATGAACTCTGCCATCGCATGCTGAAATGCACCGATACTCACTGTAAACCGTGTTTCAGGATGCTGCTCTTTCACATGGACACTGCCACTCTGGTTACGCGAGGCAAACTGTCTGCTGAGGTTCATTACTGCGGGCATGACATCCCACAACTGAATTGTCTTCCCGGTATCCCGTACTGACTGCGGTGTCAGCAGACCAAACTGAAGCTGGGTGAAATAGACGATCTGTTCAATGACACGGCTAAGCCGCACCGTACCGCTGGCCAGTGTACCGAGTAGATCTTCAACTTCTGTGGCAGAGAGATGCTCCAACTGGCGGCTGATGATGTCTTTCACCAAACGAATAGCGGTCACCGGCTGCCGAAGCTCATGCACCACCAGGCGCGCCAGCTTATAACCTGCCTCGTCCAGGGCATGGGCATGGGCAGAGATGATCTGCTCGTGGCGCTCTAACCGCGACTTGACAGCGGTCAGAAGCTCTGCACGGGAAAATGGTTTGGTCACATAATCATCCGCGCCCAGTTCCATGCCATGCCTCACGAACGAGCGTTCGGCGCGCGCCGTCAGAAAGATGAACGGCACCGATTGGGTTTGCGGCACTTCGCGCAGCTTTAGCAGAACACCGTAGCCGTCCAGTTCCGGCATGGTAATATCGCAGATGATCAGATCCGGCCGTTCATCCAATGCTGCTGCTACGCCCTCGATCCCGTTTTGCGCGCCCACCACCGAGAACCCCTCAAACTGGAGTGTCTCGATAATCTCTTCGCGCAGTGGGTTTTCGTCTTCTATTACCAGAATCTTGTTTTCGGTCATTTGTGATTTCCTTCACTGTTCAGGAGCATTCCCCAATGTTGTGTCTGCGAAATGCGCGGCCTGTGATCCGGGGCGCGCATCTTACTTCTTTTGCCCTACTACGAGAACAGGATTACGCTGAAGGGGTTAGGGGCAGTGCCCCCATGACCCCGGCATGCTCATCTTGTTGAGGTACTAGGCTGGGATGACCACGTAAAAGGTGGTCCCTTTGCCTTCCTCGGAAAGAAAGCCGATTTGTCCGTTGTGGGCTTCAACGGCCTGTTTCGTGATGGCCAACCCCAGGCCGGTGCCGGCAATCGCGCCGGTATTTGCCCCGCGATGAAATGCTTCAAAAAGGTGCGGCTGATCCTTTTTAGGTATTCCGATGCCTGTATCGTGTACGCGCAGTTCAACCTTGCCCTCGTCTGCATTGATATCGAGGTAGACTTTGTCTGACTGTGGGGAGTACTTAATGGCATTGCTGATGAGGTTGGAGATCACCTTGCGCATCAGATGTTTATCCACATGCACCATCAGAGGTGTATTGTGACAGCAGAATTCGATGTGGTGTGTTATGCCGCGCTGGCTGTGGAATTCTTCGATAATCTCACTACAGAACCCGTTCAGATCCAGACGTTCGCGCTGGACGACCAGTTTTCCAGCCTGTGCCCGTGAAAGTGTGAGCACGTCGTCCATAATGTCTGTGAGATGCAGCACCTGGTCGCGGATTTTGTCCAGCTTGCCATGAAGCTGCGCTTCGGACATGCGCTCCCAGTATGCCTTCAACGAATCTGCAGAGGCGAGGATGGTGGCCAGCGGTGTGCGAAACTCGTGCGATGCCATCGAGACAAAACGCGTCTTCAGTTCGTTCAGCTCAATTTCGCGGTTAAGCGATTCGCGCAGTGCATTCTCGACCTGTTTGAGCGGGGTGATATCCGTCATCACACAGCAGATCGCGTAGGGTGTGCCGTCTGCGCCTTGTAGCGGAGAGGCAACAATCATAAAGGTGTGTTCGTCGCCACGGACAACCAGCGTCTGCGAAAACTCGCAGGACGCGCCGCTGGCGAGAATGGTCTGTTTGGTCGTGTTTAGTGCGTCCGACGCTTCGTCTGTAAAGAGCAGAGAAACATCGGTATCCAGGAGCTGTTCCAGTGGCATCCCAAAAAGCACTTCACACTGCTGATTGGCGAGCAGAAAACGGTTATTGAGGTCAACAACGAAGATATAGGCCGCAGAGTTGTCGAGGACGTTCTGAAGCTGGTCGCGCGTTTGGCGCAGCGCGTCTTCTGAGAGTTTGCGCTCGGTGATGTCCTGAGCGACACCAAAGATATGGGTCGCCCGGCCTGAAGGGTCAACCTTGGCGCGCCCCATAACCTGAATGTACTTACGACGCCCGTCGGGCAGGATTATTGGAAATTCTGTGCGGGAGGGTTGATGGGTGGCGCGCAGGGTACGGACGAAGTGAAATGTGCGTTTCAGGTCTTCGGGCTGCATCAACTGCCGGTGCAGGGCCAGTGTGAGGGGTGTGCCCGGTGGGATCTCTGCAATGGCATGCAGCTCATCAGACCAGGTCATGGTGAGGGTTGCGAGGTTGTACTCAAAGTTCCCCAACCGCGCGATTTGCTGGGCTTCGCGCAGGTTGGCTGCGCTGACCTGGAGAGCGGCTTCCGCGGTCTTGCGTGCGGTGATGTCAGAATAGGTGCCCAGGATGCCGATGACGTCGTTATCAGCATTCAGCAGTGGAACTTTGGTGACCTGACGCCACACCACTGCATGGTCTGCTTCTGTGAAAGCCTCTTCGTGATCTAGGATACGAATGCCATGCCTTAGGATATCTTCATCATCCCGTTTGAAGTCTGGCCCGGCAAAAGGCGGGAGATCGGTGTCGCGCAGCCCGGCTATCGACTCCGGTGTGGCTAACCCGGCATCGTTGGCAAACTGGCGGTTGCAGCCGATGTAGCGCAGGTCGCGATCCTTCCAGAAGACGCGCACCGGGATTGTATCCAGCACCAGTTGTAGCATCTGCTGGGTCTCTTTGGCTGTGCGCTCCACCTGCTTATATGGGGTAACATCATGGTTGACTGCAACGATGCCGATGGCGTTGCCATCATCATCATTCAGCATGACGATAGAGGATAGAATGGTAATGGGCCTGCCGTCACGATGAAGTTGAATCACCTCCCCTTCCCACAATCCCTGTGAGAGCAGCGTTGACCTGGCCAGCGCTTCGATTGTGCTTTCGCGCGAGTTCGTCCTGAGCACCTGGTCGATGGGCGTGCCCAGCACTTCCTCGAGGGTCCAGCCATAAATGCGCTCCGCTGCGGGGTTCCAGCTTTGAATGTTGAAGGCCATATCGGTGGAGATCACGGCATCGTGTACCGATGACTGTAAACTGGCATGATAGCGAAGCTGGCGCTCTGCCTGTTTGCGTTCGGTAATATCGCGCACATGGCAAACAAAGCGTGAGCGCGACGAAGCGCCATCCACCGCGCTAACACTGACTTCAGCGTCGAACATAAAGCCGTTTTTACGCTTAAGCCTGAGTTCTATGTTGCGCAGGGCATGACCATCTGCGGCCAGTGCAAACAAATCGTTCAGCAGGGCGGTATCTTCTTCCACTGCAAAACCATCAAACCTGATGCGCAGAATGTCATCCATTTCGCAACCGAACATATGGAGAAATGCGGGGTTGGCCTGCTCCACAAGCAGGGTGCTGCGCTGAACCAGGCATATGGCCTCGCTGCTGTTATTCAGAATCGCTTCCACGCGATCTTTCGCACGGGTAAGCTCTTCGGTTCGCTCTGCAACCCGCGCCTCGAGCGTGTCTCCTTTCTTTTGCAGTGCCTCATAGAGCCGGGCATTTTCCAGCGTCTTGCTCAGTGCCAGCGCTGCGCTCATCACCAGTTCGACCTCTTTGGTGGTAAAGGTGCGATAGACGCTCGACTCCAGTACCAGCGCACCCACCGCTTTGTTACCGACAATCATTGGAATCAGCATTACGGACCGTGTTCCGCGTTCGCGGAAAGCGGCCTGCAGGCCAGAGAGAGCAGCATTGTCCAGCACATCCACAATGACCTGGGGTTCGCGGGAATGCAGGACGAGGTGTGCCGCCTCGTTTTCGCGCAGATCAATGCAGATGGCTTCGTTAGGGGTGGCGCAAATGCCCTCACTCAATACGGTATGTTCTGCAACAACAACCAGCGCGTCGCCCTTTTCTGCCAGAAGTGAAGCCGTGGCGTGGGTAAGATCCAGCTCGCTGACCAGTTCCCGGCAGATAATCAACAGAATGTCGTGGACATTCAGATTGGTGCTGGCGGCTTCGATGACCCTGTTCAACAATTTCAGATTACGGTTCTGCCGGGTGAGTTCCGCTTCGGTGCGGCTGCGCTCCCAGATTTCCTGCTGCAATTCCTGCAGCAGTTCCATGCGGCCACAGGCATTGCGCACGGCCTGCAGCAGCAGCGGTTGGGTAATAGACTCTTTGAGCAGGTAATCCTGTGCGCCTTTGCGCACGGCTTTCAGCGCGTGATCGTTGTGATCTGAATCGCTGATAATGACGATGGGCAGCAACGGAAACTGGCTGCGCACGGTTTCAAGTGTCGCAAGCCCGCTGCCGTCTGGCAGTCCGATGTCAAGGATCAGGGCATCGGCCTGTGCCGATCTCAGGTACACCAGTCCGGCAAGCAGCGTTCTGCACCATTTCACCGAAATCGGAGCCTCACTCGGATAGTTGAGATAGGCAGCAAACAGATTGAAGTCCTGTTCACTGTCTTCGATCATCAGTATATGCATGAGTCACTCACTACCTTGCTGAATTCAGCTACTGTGTGGACAGCACAGGTCACTTCTGCCGGAGGCGTTGTGTTTGCTGCCACTGTCTTATCTTCAGTGTAGCGAACTCTGCATTGTTAAAGCATTAACCTTACCGCCAAGAATTGACGCGCTCTACAGTTTTCATCTGCCCAGGCGTGTTAGTTCGCGATTGGTTTACACCCGGATCAAAATTATTCCCGCGACCTTCATCTTGACACGCCCTGCCAGCGATGCTACTATTGCTCCCCACAAGCCCGGCACACAACCTCATCCAGAGGCAATGTATGTGCTGAACTGAGTGAATGTGGCGAAAGCGCACGGTTGCAGACAGTGTAGCTCGCCATCGGTAAGCAAATATATGGGCGTTCTTTAGGTACGCCCTTTTGCGTGCCTGAACTAGGTCATATAGACATTTGGAGTGAGTTATGCCAACCATTAATCAGTTGGTGCGCAAAGGCCGTGCAGCGAAGAAATCAAAGACGAAAGCGCCAGCGTTGCAGTTCACACTCAACGCCTATTCGCAGAAACGCACGCGTCGCCGCAAAGGCGCGCCGCAGAAACGCGGCGTGTGCACGCAGGTGAAAACCATGACCCCGAAGAAGCCGAACTCTGCACTGCGTAAGGTAGCGCGTGTTCGCCTTTCCAACGGCATCGAAGTCACCGCCTACATTCCTGGTGAAGGACATTCGCTTCAGGAACACAGCGTTGTGCTGGTGCGTGGGGGTCGCGTGCGTGACCTTCCGGGTGTGCGTTACCACATTGTGCGCGGCACGCTGGATTCTGACGGCGTGAAAAATCGTGCCCAGGGACGCAGCAAGTACGGCGCGAAACGCCCGAAGAAGGGCGCAGCGGCGGCACCGGCTGGCAAGGGCGCACCTGCAAAGAAGAAGTAAGCGAGGTAGTTAACGATGTCAAGAAGAAGCACACCGCCGAAGCGTATCATTCCGCCAGATAACAAGTACAACAATGTGCATGTGACGATGTTCGTCAACCGCATGATGTATGGTGGAAAACGCAGTGTTGCCCTGGCCATCATGTACGAAGCGTTTGAACTGATTGAAGAACGGATCAAGCGCGATCCTTCAGAAGTTTTCGAGACGGCGCTGCGCAACGTGACGCCCAGCGTCGAAGTCAAACCGCGCCGCGTGGGTGGTTCAACCTACCAGGTGCCAGTAGAAGTGGCACCAGAACGTGGGGTTTCGCTGGCCATGCGCTGGATTCTGGCGAACACGCGCTCGCGGTCTGGCCGAGGGATGGCCGCTAAACTCGCTGCCGAGTTGCTGGATGCGGCCAACGGCCAGGGGAACTCGGTCAAGAAGAAAGACGACACACATCGTATGGCGGAAGCAAACCGGGCGTTTGCGCATTTCCGCTAGCCACCTCGCCCGGTTTCCGGGCTGTTCGAGCAGCCAATTAGTCAAATAAACGGACATGGCAAAGACTACAGAAACGAAAATCGATCTCAAGAAGGTGCGTAATATCGGCATTATCGCTCATATTGATGCCGGCAAAACCACGACCACCGAACGCATTCTCTACTACACAGGCATGGTGCATCGCATTGGTGAAGTACACGAGGGTGCAGCAACGACCGACTATATGGAACAGGAACGCGAGCGTGGTATCACCATTACGGCTGCAGCCGTGACTGCATCCTGGAATGGGCATCAGATCAACCTGATTGATACCCCAGGGCACGTGGACTTCACCGTAGAAGTGCAGCGCAGCCTGCGCGTTCTGGACGGTGGTGTAGTCGTCTTCGATGGTGTTGCTGGTGTCGAACCGCAGTCGGAAACCGTTTGGCGTCAGGCTGACCAGTACAATGTGCCGCGTATCTGTTTCGTCAACAAGATGGATCGCACAGGTGCGAACTTTAACCGCTGCGTGCAGATGATTATTGACCGTGTGAAGGGGAACCCGGTTCTCCTGCAAATTCCGTTTGGCGAAGGCGATGACTTCAAAGGCATCATCGACCTGCGCAAGATGGAACTGATCACGTATGGCGATGATCTGGGCACGGCGATTGAGCATCACCCGATTCCGGAAAGCCATCGTGAACTGGCGGAAACGCTGCGGGCAGAGATGATCGATAAGATCGTTGAAAGCGATGAGTACCTGACCGAGAAGTTCCTCATGGAAGAGGAAATAAGCGACGACGAACTTAACGCCGCGCTGCGCGCATCCACCATTGCTGGCAAAGTTCAGCCGGTGCTGTGCGGGTCTGCGCTCAAGAATAAAGGCGTGCAGTTGATGCTGGATACCGTGGTCGAACTTCTGCCATCGCCGCTGGATGTTCCCGCGGTTCGGGGTATTCATCCCAAAACCGAAGAAGAACTTGTGCGCCATTCCGACGACAGCGACCCGATGGCCGGCCTGGTCTTCAAGATCATCACCGACCCTTATGTGGGACGCCTGGCGTTCATCCGCGTCTATTCTGGCGTGCTGCGCACTGGCACCACAGTGCTTAACAGCACGCGTGGCAAAAGTGAACGTATCGGCCGTATCGTCCGTATGTTTGCTAACCGCCGCGAAGACATCGAAGAAGTGCATGCGGGTGATATCGCCGCAATCCTGGCGCTGAAAGACACCTTCACGGGTGAAACGCTGTGCGACCCGGCGAACCCGGTCATCCTGGAAAGCATCACCTTCCCCAACCCGGTTATCGAAGTCGCCATTGAACCGAACAGCAAGGCCGACCAGGACAAGATGGGTGTCGCGCTGCGCCGCCTGGCGGAAGAAGACCCCACCTTCCAGGTGGAAGTGGACGACACCCAGACGAAGCTGCGCGGCATGGGCGAGCTTCACCTGGAAGTGCTGGTGGATCGTTTGAAGCGCGAATTCGGTGTGCAGGCCACGGTGGGCCGCCCGCGCGTTGCCTACCGCGAAACCATCACCCGCGAAACCCGTGTTGACCACACCTTCAAGCGCCAGTCTGGTGGTAAGGGTCAGTATGCCCGCGTCGTGATCGAGCTTGAACCGATGAACGACGAGGAGATGGAACAGACGAAGGGCGAGATGATGTTCCTGGATGAAACCGTCGGCGGTTCTATTCCGCGCGAATTCATTCGCCCGACAGAGCAGGGCCTGCGCGAAGCAGCGACGGGTGGCATCATTGCTGGCTATACGGTGCTGGGGCTGAAAGTCCACCTGGTGGATGGGGCCTTCCACGACGTTGACTCCAGCGAAATGGCATTCAAGATCGCCGGTTCAATGGCGCTTAAGGAAGCTGTTCACAAAGCAGGGCCGGTGATCCTGGAACCCTCGATGAAGGTGGAAGTGGTGGTCCCAGACGAATATACCGGCGGTATCGTGGGCGATCTGTCTTCGCGTCGCGGCATCATTTCCGGTATGGAACCGCGTGGGGCAGGGATGACCACCATCAAAGCCAGTGTACCGCTGGGTTCGATGTTTGGCTATGCGACCGATGTGCGCAACATGACCCAGGGACGTGGCAGCTTTACCATGGAATTCCAGAAGTATACGGTCGCACCGCAGACGATTGCCGAAGAGGTCATCAAGGGCGGGCGTTAAGTAGAAGCGTTTACCAGAGAACGCTGACGGTAGATAGTCAAAAGCAAAGGAATAGAGACGACAATGGCAAAGTTTGAACGTAGCAAGCCGCATGTGAATATCGGGACGATCGGGCACGTTGACCACGGCAAGACCACCCTGACTGCTGCGATTACGCAGACCCTGGCGCTTCTGGGTGCTGCGGAACGCATGAAGTATGAAGATATCGACAACGCGCCGGAAGAAAAAGCGCGTGGTATCACGATTAACATCCGTCATGTGGAATATGAGACTCCGAACCGTCACTATGCCCATGTGGACTGCCCAGGTCACCGTGACTATATCAAGAACATGATCACCGGTGCGGCACAGATGGACGGCGCAATCCTGGTGGTATCTGCCCCGGATGGCCCGATGCCGCAGACCCGCGAACACGTACTGCTGGCGCGCCAGGTGGAAGTGCCTGCGATGGTGGTCTTCCTGAACAAGGTTGACCAGATGGACGACGAAGAACTGCTGGAACTGGTTGAGCTGGAAGTTCACGAACTGCTGGAAAGCTACAACTTCTCGGCAGATACCCCGATCATTCGTGGTTCGGCCCTGGCGGTGACGGAATCCAACAGCAGCAATGTCAACGATCCGGAATTCCAGCCAATTCTGCAGTTGATGGACGCGGTGGATAACTGGATCCCGACCCCGACCCGCGAAGTTGACAAGCCGTTCCTGATGTCGGTGGAAGATGTCTTCACCATTCAGGGTCGCGGTACGGTGGTGACGGGTCGCGTGGAACGCGGTATTCTGACGAAAGGTCAGGAAATCGAGATCATCGGCCTGCGCGAAGAAACGATGAAGACCGTTGTGACCGGTATCGAAATGTTCCACAAGGAACTGGACCAGGCCCAGGCCGGCGATAACGCGGGCCTGCTGCTGCGCGGTATCAAGCGTGAAGAAGTGGAACGTGGGATGGTGCTTGCCAAGCCCGGCTCCATTACGCCGTACCGCCGCTTTATGGGCGAAGTGTACATTCTGCGCCGCGACGAAGGTGGCCGTCACAAGGCCTTCTTCAATGGCTACCGTCCACAGTTCTACATCCGCACCATGGACGTGACGGGCAGCGTTACCCTGCCGGAAGGCGTCGAAATGGTTATGCCGGGCGACAGCGTGAATCTCGAAGTTGAACTGATCATGCCGGTTGCGCTGGAAAAAGGTTCTAAGTTTGCTATCCGCGAGGGCGGTCTGACGGTCGGCGCAGGTGTCATCACCGAAGTGCTGAAG
>CAZQIJ010000111.1:0-11553 GCA_964592955.1 uncultured Anaerolineaceae bacterium | reverse complement strand
GTCATAAACCATACCAACACAACCGAAGAAGAGCGCCGTCATCGCACCATGACTGAACATCTGAATACCTGCGCCCAGCATACCTGTGGTGTTCATCGTCGTCCAGCCCATAATGACCAGGCCCATGTGGCTGACAGACGAGAAACCGATGACGTACTTGAAGTCGCGCTGGCGGAAGGCGATAAAGGCACCCATCACCACATTGACAACCGTCAGGAAGACAATCCAGGGCAGGTGTACGGCAGCGCCATCTGGCAGCAGTTGTATCCCACAGCGCAGTGCTGCATACGCGCCAAGCTTCATCAGCACGCCGGCATGGATCATCGAGACAGCGGTCGGGGCGGCCACATGACCATCCGGCGACCAGTTGTGGAAGGGGAACATCCCGGCCAGGATGCCAAACCCGATGAAGATAAAGGGGAACCAGAAGGTGGCGAAGGTCAGCGTGTCGATGCCCAGGTACCCGCCCTGCCCAAACGCGCCTGCTTCGCCAGCCAGCGTGAGCTGGATCATATCGAAGGAAAAGGTGGGCGCATCTTCCGCAAGGATCCCGGCAGACTGCGCCTGCGCCAGCACCGCCGCGCCTTCAGGGGTATTAAAGTAGGTGTTGGCAGTAAGCACAAGCGCGATAACGCCCACCAGCGCGACCACCGATCCAATGAGGATGTAGAGCGTCAGTTTCATGGCGGCATATTCGCGCAGGCGTATCCAGCCCCACCCTGCGATCAGCAGGTACATGGGGAAGATGGCCAGCTCATAGAAGAAGAAGAGCAGAAACAGGTCAACCGCCAGGAAGACGCCATAGACCCCAGCAACGAGCAGCATGAAGAACGCCATGAACTCGCGGATGCGGTCTTCGATGCGCCACGAGATCAGCACACCGGCGACGGCGACCATCCCCGTGAGAAGCACCATAGGGGCGTTGAGGCCGTCCACTGCCAGATGATAGCTGATGCCAAGCTGCGGCACCCACGAAACTTTTTCCTCAAAGCGCAGGCCGCTGGCAAACAGCATGGTTCCTTCGAGGTTATCGGCGGTTTGGGTGAGCAGCGTTTCCTGATCTCCCAGGAAGGTGCGCTCGTTGCGGTTGACGAGATCGTTGTAGCCGAAGAACACCGCACCAGAAAGCACCAGCATGATCACTGCCGCTGAGAGCGCTATCCCACGGATGAAGTCGCGGTTGCCGGGTACAAACAGCAAGACAACCCCCGCCAGTATCGGTATCCAGATAATGGCGCTCAGGACCGGAAATGAAAATCCTTCAATCATGTAATTTCCTTATGTTCACAGCACAAAATCCGTCAGTGCTATTAAGCGTTGCAACTACGCCCTTTGCCGGTACCGGGGTTACAGCCCTGCCAGAATGCGGGTGACTGTTTCGTTGATCACCACGAGAATCCAGTTTGGAACAAGCCCGGTAAAGAGCATGAGGACCATGAGCGGCGCGATGGCGATAAACTCCCGGCGGTCAATCTCCAGCTTGTAATCACGCCAGTGCAGGTTAAACGGTCCCTGAAGCACGGCACGTATGCCCTTAAGGATGTATGACCCCGTAAAGAGCAGGCCAATCATGGAGATAATGGTCAGCCAGGTGAAAACGGGCCAGGATCCGCGCACCACCAGAAATTCGCTGACAAAGCCGTTAAGGCCGGGAAGGCCGAGGCTGGCCATGCTGGTGAAGATGAAGACCGCGCCATAGATGGGAGCCTTAACCCACAGACCGCCATACTCACGCAGGTCGCGCGTGTGTGTCTTGTGGTAGATGGCACCTGCGAGCAGGAACATCCCCGCAGAGCTGAGGCCGTGATTAAACATCTGCAGCACCGCGCCGTTGGCCGCAATGATGGCGTCCTGCATCTGTGCGCCGTCACCGCTGACGAACATTTTGCCATAGACGTAGGCAAAGACGGCAATCCCCATCGCCACGAAACCCATGTGATTAACCGAGCTGTAGGCCACGAGGCGTTTGATGTCGTTCTGGGCGAAGGCCGCGAACGCCCCCAGCACAATGCCGAGCATGGCCAGAAATGCGAAGATATGGGCCCAGTCTGTGACAAAGCCGAGGAGGTTGACTTCTGCCACCCACACATCCGGGAAAAGCGGGACGACCAGGCGGATAAACCCGTATGCGCCCAGCTTAAGCATGACACCGGCCAGCAGCATCGACCCGGCGGTCGGCGCTTCGGAGTGGGCATCTGGCAGCCATGTATGAAACGGCCACACCGGCACCTTGATGCAGAAGGCCACGAAGAAGCCAATGAAGGCCAGCGTCTTCACCGTTTGGATGCTGGCACCCAGGAAGACCCCGCCTTCAGGGTTGAAGGTGGCCCAGGTGGCAGTAAGCGCCTGCAGGTCGAAGGTGCCTGCCGTAAGGCCGATAAGCTGGGTGGCCAGCAGCATACCCAGCGTGCCGCCCATCGAATAGATGAAGAACTTGGTTGAGGCATAGAGCCGGTTGCGGCCACCCCATTCACGAATGAGGAAGTAGATGGGCACCAGGCTGAGTTCGTAGAACAGGAAGAAGATCATGAGATCCTGCGCGGCAAACACGCCCATAAGGCCGGTTTCGAAGAACAGGATCAGTGCCAGATGAATTTTGGCGCGGTCTTCGATTTCCCAACTGATGAGTATCGCCAGGGGCACCAGGATACCGGTGAGCAGAATCATCGCGGCGGAAATGCCGTCAATGCCCAGATGCCAGGAGGCGTCAATCGGCGGAAACCAGGGGTACTGCACCACAAACTGGTAACCGGGCATGGTGCTGTCGTAGGTGAAAAAGATGTATACCGCCAGCGCGCCCACCAGCAGCGAAAGTGCCAGCGATGTCCAGCGCACCAGGGTCCTGTTATCCGGCAGCAGCGCCACGAGGAGCGCGCTGAGCGCCGGACCGATGATCAACGCGGTAAGCGGATCAATTCCAAAAATCGTAAATGGCATAGGTCTCTCCGAGATCAGCCCGTTTTAAGGTCCGCAAAGGGGGGCACGGCGTGTGTGCCACCGTGCCCCGCAGTCAGGTGCATGCTGTTAACTTCCAGCCAGCGCAGCGGAGGCTGCGAAGATCAGGCCGATGAGCAGTGCAAAGATCAGAACCAGCAGCAGATAATTCTGTACGCGCCCGGTCTGAATAAAACGCAGGCGCTGCCCGAATTTGCCGATGGCAGCAGGGATACCGTCACCCACACCGTCGATCAGCCACAGGTTGAACGATTTGAACAGGTCGCCGATGAATGTTGCCACACGGCCCACCAGATGCAGGAAGCCGTCGATGATCCCGCGATCAATGAATTCGCTGGTGACATTGGCGACGGCCTTAGCAGGACGGATAAAGATCGTGTCGTACAGCTCGTCGAAGAAGTACTTGTTCTTCAGCACATTGTGCAGCGGCCCCAGCGCGCCGACCATCGGGTCTGGCTGCCCAGCCTTCAGCGGTTTGCGACCGTAGACCAGCCAACCGGCATAGAGACCGCCGAGCGCTACCGTGAACGAGGTCAGCACGGGTGCCCAGGCGAAAGGTGGTTTGGGCGGCTGCATCTCGGTGAGCAGGGTGTACTTCACAAACTGGAAGAACGGATTATATTCCGGCGAGAAGATTGGCCCCAGGATGGGGAAATCCGGCGGGACGCCCACGAACCCGGCGACCAGGGCAAAGAAAGCCAGCAGGATCAGCGGGAGCTGCATGGCAATGCTGACGATGCTGGTGGGCCCGCCCAGGCTGGCATGGGATGCTTCTTCGGTACGCGGTTCGCCCAGGAAGGTAAGGCTGAGCTGGCGCATGGTATAGAAGGCGGTCATGAAGGCGGCCAGCGCCAGGATGATGAAGACCATCGCCTGGGGGCCAAAGCCTTCGGTAAGGCCCAGCCAGGCGTCGGCCAGAATTTCGTCCTTTGACCAGAACCCGGCGGTGATGAGCGGGAACCCTGCCAGCGACAGGCCGCCGATGGCGAAGGTGATGGCCGTCACGGGGATGCGGCGCGCCAGCCCACCCATGTTCATCATGTCTTGCGGATCGAAGTGATGGGCATGATCGGTATGGGCGTGGGCATCGTGCGGCACATGTTCGCCGTGTTCGTCGCCCACCCCTGCGCCGTGCGCATCGTGGCTGTGCGCATGGGCGTCGTGCCCGCCATGACCGTGATCATCGTGCGCATACATGAAATCGCCCCCGCCACCCTGCGCCTGGGCCGTAAGCAAAGGCGGATGATAGTCGTCTTCGTCGTGGTGGGCATGGTCGTGGACGTGATGTTCACCGTGCTCCATCGCGTGGATGACCGCGCCGGACGCCATAAACAACAGCGCCTTAAAGAAGGCGTGTGTGATGAGGTGAAAAGCCGCTGCGATATAGGCACCGATGCCGAGCGCCGCCATCATGAAGCCGAGCTGTGAAATCGTGGAATAGGCCAGCACCTTTTTCACATCGTTCTGGGCGACGGCGATGGTCGCGGAGAAGAGGGCGGTGAACGCCCCAATTAGCGACATGAACAGCAGCGGTGAATTAAACTCGCCAGCATGCGGATGCGCGCCGACCTCAAACAGCGGGTACATGCGGATGACCGCGTAAATACCGGCGGAAACCATCGCGGCGGCATGGATCATGGCGCTGACCGGTGTGGGGCCTTCCATCGCGTCTGGCAGCCAGACATGCAGCGGGAACTGCGCCGATTTCCCTACCGTCCCGATGATGAGGAAGATCCCGATGAGGCTGGCCGCGCTGATGCCCCAGCCACCCAGGATGATGGCGGGCGCAGAAAGGCTTTCCAGCATTTCGGGATTGTAGAGAATGTCGCGGAAGTTGAGGGTGCCAGCCTGCGCGTAGAGGTAGGCAATCCCCAGCAGCATGATGACATCGGCAACGCGTGTCGTGGTGAAGGCTTTGATCGCGGCTTTATAGGCGCTGTGCTTTTCAAACCAGAAGCCGATAAGCAGGTAGGAGCACAACCCCATAATTTCCCAGCCGACAAAAAGCAGCAGCAGGTTATCTGCCACCACCAGCGTAAGCATGGCCCCCGCAAAGAGGGAGATGAGGGCGAAGAAACGCGACTGGCGCGGGTCATGCGCCATGTAACCGATGGAGTAGATGAAGATCATCACCACCGCAAACGGCACCATCACCAGCATGACCGCTGTCAGCGGGTCAACCAGGACGCCCATCGTGAACGAGGTGGTGCCCAGGCGCAGCCATTCGACACTGCTGGCGAAGATGTGCCCCGCTTTGCCAAACGTGCCAATGCCCTCAGAAAGCGCCGCCCCCACTACCGTCCAACTGATCATGAGCGCGGCAATGGTGCCGGAAAGCCCGACGAAAATCGTCAGCACACGGCTCCAGGGGGTTACAACGGGCACGAACATGCCGTCGTAATCCGGGTGATGGCCACCGTATTCGTGCTTATCGGTCGCCGGGACCATCCGGCTGCGGTTGGTGGCCAGTGTGATGACGACGAACGCCAGCAGCGGACCAATCGGGATTAGCCAGGGAAGAAAATTCGGATCGCTGAAGTCTATAATCATGAAAAGTTGCCCTTTACCACCGCAGCAGATCAACATCGTCAACGGCGACAGAGCGACGGTTGCGATACATGGCAATGATAATCGCCAACCCCACCGCCGCCTCTGCCGCCGCCACCACAAACACAAACGCAGCGAAGGCCTGGCCTGTCATGATGCCGCGCCCTGCCTCAGTAAACTGTTCGCCGTATCGCCAGAAGGCGATGAGGTTGATATTCACCGCGTTGAGCATAAGCTCCACACCCATTAAAATTGCGATTGCGTTGCGCCGCGCCAGGACGACATACGCCCCCAGGGAAAAAAGCGCAGCAGCGACCGCCAGAAACATCCACAATGGCACCATTGGTCAGTCCTATTCGTCGTCAAAAACAGAGTTTTCGTCTAAAGCGTCCAACCCGTCGAGCTCGTCTTCGTCCAGATAGGCTTTCCCGTTTGGGAGAAAACCATACAGCCCGCCGTTTCTGCGCTGGTCATCTTCAAGCAGGGCCAGCGCCTCGCGGATGTTCACCAGTACCACTTCGAGGCCAGTCTGAACCGCCGGGTCGTCTGCTGTGTCTATTAGGCGGTGCAGTTTGTGAATGGCGCTGCGCAGGTTGCGCCGCACGCGTTCTGGGTCGGTGTGCATACAGGGCTTACCTCGCGCTCAGTCCTCATCGCGGGCGATCACGACCGCGCCGATCATGGCGGCGGTCAGCAGCAGGGATGCCACCTCGAACGGCAGCACAAACTGGTTACCATCAACAAATGAAATGCCCAGGTCAAGGGTGGTCGCCACGACTGCGGGCGCGTCCTCTGGACGAACACTGCCCCACACCGGGATAATGACCCCCAGCAGCAGCACAACAAACAGCAGCCCACCGGCCAGCGCGCTTAGCCACCACTGATCGTTGAAACGCTCGGTGATGTTGGTCATACCGCGTGTGAGCATCACGGCGAACGTGAAAAGGATACCGATTGCACCAATGTAGACCAGCACCTGAACAGCAGCCGGGAAGGGTGCGCTGAGCAGCACAAACAGGCCCGCCGCGCCGAACAGGCTGACGATCAGCCATACGGCACCGCGCACCAGGTTGCGGTTCGCAGCCACGCCCACTGCGCCGCCCAGGGTCAGGATCGTAAAGAACCCAAAGGCAATCGCGTGCCACGAAAGTTCACCAATAACCATAAACCGTCCCTTCTCTTGTTGCGCTGTACGTGCAGCCTGTACAGCGTCTGTTTCGCTAAGGACGGCCAGCGTGTGCTGACCGTCATGGATTTCGTTGCAGGCGCTTAGTGTGTCGTCCCGCTGCCGATGGCGGGTGTGGTTTGCGTGGGCAGCGGTGGCTGCTGGTCGAAGGCATTGGTGCTCGCCGCCAGCCTTTCCGTGCGCCCCTGCTGCGCCAGATAAGTCATCAACCCGGCAACCACGATCGCATTCCCAATCAGCAGAACGATGGTCTGCGGGATGTGTGCCAGGAAATTGTTGTTGGTGAGCGGATCGACACGCAGCCCGGCCAGATCAACCACCTGAAGCATCAGCGCCGTAACGAGCAGGTTGGCGATAGAAAGCGGCACCAGCAGCTTCCAGTTGAGGTTCATGAGCTGGTCGATGCGGACGCGCGGCAGCGAATTGCGTACCCACAGCGAAATCAGATACCACACCGCAGATTTTGCCAGCAGGTACCCCAGTGCCAGCAGCGGGAACGTATTGGCACCAGGGCCAACATAGCCGCCCGTAAAGAGCACAGCCATCAGCACGCCGTTGGTAAAGACGTGCATGAATTCACCCGCGAAGAACATGGCAAATTTCATGCCAGAGTACTCGATATTGAACCCGGCCACCAGTTCAGACTCGGCCTCGATGAGATCGAAGGGCGCGCGCCCGGTTTCTGCCTGAGACGAAATGAAGAACAGGGCAGCCGCTACAGGGGCCATAAAGAGGAACCACATCCCGGCCTGCGCCTCCACGATGTCGCGCATGCTCATACTGCCTGCAAGCATGACAGGGATCAGCAGCGACACAGCAAGCGGCACTTCGTAGCTGATGAGCTGAGCCACCACACGAAATGCGCCCAGCAGCGCATATTTGTTATTGCTGGCCCACCCGCCCATGATCACGGCCAGTGTACCGATGGAACCGACCGCGATGAAGTAAAGCGCGCCGATCTCCAGGTCCACACCCACATGATATGGAGTCAGCGGAATCACCGCCCAGATCAGCAGCACTGCCATCACCATCAGGATGGGTGAAACGTTGTAGATGAGTTTATCTGCACCCGCCGGTGTGATGTCTTCTTTGCCCAGCAGCTTCACGACATCGGCAATCGGCTGAAGCAACCCCAGTGGGCCAACACGGTTGGGGCCGATACGATCCTGCACACGGGCCGCAAACTTGCGTTCGACCCAGATGAGCAGCACCGTGACCAGCAGTGGGAAGGTGGCCACCAGCACCACGCCAAGCAGGATCGAAATAAACTCGGCAAATCCGGAGTCCCAACCGCTTTCCACCAGGCAGCGCGGAAGGCTGTTGAGACAGTAATTGGCGCTGATGCCGTTGAGGATCACCACCAGCAGCAGCAGCACTACCAGTGTGAGACCCAGGCCGATCAGACGACCCGGAGTAAAGAGACGGTTTAAACGAGCGTCCATCAAGCGACTCTCCCTAAGTCCATTCGAGGGCGTTCTTGCCCCAGGCGTAAAACAAGGCATCCGTGAGGAGGAAGATGAACAGGAAACCGGATACAAACCCGAAGAAATCCAGTTGGTTGTAGGCCAACGCCCAGGGGAACAGGAATACCATTTCGACATCAAAGACCAGGAAGATCAATCCGTAAATGTAATACTGCACCTTGAACTGCACCCAGGTATCCCCCACCGTTTCGACGCCGCATTCATAGGTAGACTGCTTGATCGCGTTGGGTTTACGCGGGCTCAAGATAGCAGCAATGACGACAGGTAGGGCGGGCAGGACAGGCGCTAATACAAAGAAAACGCCTACAAAAGCCCACTCACTCAGTATATTCATGGATAACCCCTGAAGATTTAATTGGATTGCTTGCGCGCTTTGTCACAAATGCGCCTAGTATAGCATCCCGTGAGAGCAATGACAATGCAAGCGCAAATGCAAGGCGATTTTAACATATTGATGACTGTTCACCAACGCAAGTTTGACAAGTGCGCCGTCTGGCTTGCTCATGCTGCCTCTGCTGTGGGCTGCGCAGGGTTGGTGGTTCCTGCCCGCAGCCGTGCCAATACCAGCGACAGCCAGTCACTTGACCAGGATCGCGACCACGCATACAGATAAACGATCCCAGGGATCAGCAGCAGATGGTAGGATTGCAGGCTTAGCCCCTGACCAAACAACACGGGCAGCAGAAAATTCACCTGAACCCACCACCCCACCGGGCCGATAGGCTGTATGAGCACATGCAGCAGCCCGTGAATGTGCAGGTAAGGCACCGTTAGCGCCCAGGCAGCCACCCACCAGCGGTAATCCCGGGTGCGCGATAGAAAGACCGGTACCCAAAGCAGCAGCAGCACGGGCCCGGCCACAGGCCACAGGTCAATGCTCCAATCGCGCAGCGGCGCTACGGCACGGGCGCGCGCTACGAGATCTGGCAGCCAGTGAGGATAGGCGACGAACGACACCAGCGTGAGCAGCGCCACGAGTGCCACAACCTGGGCGCGCACACGGTTGTTTGCGGCATAACACCACCATACTCCCAGGCCCAGCGGAATGCCCACATAGAACTTGCCAGCCGCCATCATCCAGGCCAACGCCGCGACAGGCGCGCTGCCACGCCGCAGCGCAAGGACCATTACCGCCAGGCTGGCCGCAAATATGCCGTCCATTTGCCCATAATAAAGGGAAAAGAAGAACGGGTACGAGAGGAAGAAGAGCACCTTATTGCCCTTAAAGATGTGGAGCGCCAGCAGGAAGCCCGCTGCACTGATCGAGAACCCGATGACTTGTCCGATTTCTGCGGGGAAGAGTCCTAAGAAGGCGTAGAAGGGCAGCGTCCACGGGGCGTAATAAAACTTCTCAAGGCTCTGCCCGGTGCCTGCAAGGATGAACTGCTCGTAATCCCAGGGATCAAACGGAGAGAGAAAGGGATACAGAATTCCGTAGGCAAAGCCGCCAATGACGGCTGCAAACTCCAGACGATCCCGCATCTTTTTTGAAATCCGCAAAATGGCCAACCCAACGCTCCTTGATTGATCGTGTTTGTTACCATGAACGTTCGCCCGCACACCACCCCATCACACGCGCCAACGCCCTCAATGAAACCGGCAGCCCCCGGCTCAGGATATCTGTGGCGTGGCCGCGTGGGTGCTGAACCGCGAGCGCCAGTGGAACGGCTGCGGGTTCGCCCTGAATGCCTGGTACCAGCAAATCAGGTAGATCAGCAGCGGTATGAGCAAGAGATAGTCGTAGTTGTCATATCCGGTGAAGTAAGCCAACTGTGCGATCCATCCGACGCCAGCAGTGGGCATGATAAGCAGATGCAGCAGGTAATGGACGTTATAATAGGGAAACGTCAGCGCATAGGTTGCCGCCCACCAGCGGTAATCAGGCCGGTACCAGGCGACGAAAGGCACCCAAAGCAGCAGCGCCAGCGGACCCACCAGCAGCCAACTTTGAAATCCAAGCTGATCGTGCGTGCGTGCGATGAGCCGCATCATCAGATCCGGCACCCAGTTGGGCCACAGGATGAAGGACACCAGCATCCAGGCAGCAACAATGGCCAGAACCCGAAAGCGGACCGTGTTATTGGATGCGGCCATCAGCAGTATCCCCAGCCCCAACAGAACGCCAACATGAATCTTGATCATTGCAATCAGAAATGCGACTGAAGCACCGATCACATCATCCCGCTTCAGCGCGAAAAGCATATAGACAAGTGCCGCCGCAAAAACGCCTTCCATCTGGCCATAATACACCGCAAACAGGAATGGGTAAGACGTGAACAGCAGGATTTTGTTGCCCTTAAGCTTATTCACCGCGTACACCAGCCCCAGCATACTGAGGCCATTGGCAATAATGCGCGCGGCCACATACGGAAGGCTGCTCAGGAGTCCGTAGAATGGCAGCCCCCAGGGCATGTAATAGTAGCCATCCAGTTCAGGGCCACGCCCGGCCAGCATCAGAATATCGAGGTCAACCGAAGGAAACGGCGTGATGATCTGGTAAAAGACCGCCCACATCACGGCGAAGGCCACCGCTGCGATCTCCAGGCGGCGCACAATAAAGCCCCTTGTCACAGTCCCTTTTGCGCTCGCCAACCCCTGACTGCTCACATGCACCTCACCTTTCCTGCTGTTCTCCGCTGGTACGTCCGAATGCCATTCTAGCGCAAGTTGTGCATGGCAGGGATAAAGACTGCAACGAATGGCACTCATCACGCGTATACTGGAGATAAACGTAACGAAAGGACGCAGGTATGCTCCCTTTGCGCGCCGTAAGGAGAATCAATTCAACTCCTTACGTGACCTACACCCTCATTGTGATTAATGTGCTGGTATTTCTGTGGCAAACCACGCTCAGCAACCGCCAGTTGTACGATCTCTACTTTTCGGCGGGGTTTGTGCCGTGTACGGTGAGCGCCAGCCCCTTATCGGTGAACGCCATTCTCAGCGCCTTTACCAGCATCTTCCTGCATGGAAGCTGGTTTCACCTGTTCGGCAACATGGTGTTTCTGCAGGCATTCGGCCCATCCGTTGAAGATTACCTGGGCAAACGCACCTACACCCTGTTTTACCTTACGGCGGGGCTGGCAGGCGGGCTGCTGCATTTGCTGTTCAACACGACGGTCTGCATCCCCGCTATCGGGGCGAGTGGTGCCATTGCCGGCGTGATGGGCGGGTTCCTGCTGCTGTACCCCGGCACACGCATCGAATCGCTGATGATTCTGTTCAGCAAGATTCCGGTGGGCATTTCGCGGCTGCCTGCGCTCTATGTGCTGGGCTCCTATTTTGTGTTCGACCTGCTGGACGGGCTGGCTTCATCTGTGGGGCCGATGACCGCAACCAGCGGCGGCATCGCGGTATGGGCGCACGTGGGCGGTTTTCTGG
>CAZQIJ010000110.1:0-11647 GCA_964592955.1 uncultured Anaerolineaceae bacterium | reverse complement strand
CCGGGTGGCGGTATCTGTTGCCGTGGGGATGACTTCGGTCGGTACGTCGGTCAGCGTTTCGGTCGGGATATCCGTTGTCGTTGGGATGTCTGTCGGGCGATCAGTGGGGATACGGGTCGGTACGGCGGCCTGGGTTCGCGCACGAGACGTTTCGCGCACGCTGGCGGCTGCTGCGCGCGCATTTTCGGTTCCCTGTTGGTTCAGCGTGGCCTGCGCATCCAGCGTCCTCTGGACCTCGGCAGTGGCCTGTGCATTTTCGGTCGCCAGCACGTTCAGTGTCGCCTGCGCGTTTTCTGTCTCACGCGCCTCCAGGGTCAACCCCGCAGACAAAGTCTCTTCAGCGATCTGTGTCCCCACTGCATTGGTGGCTTCCACGTCAATCGTAGGAGAAGGGGTTATGGTGTGGGTGGGGGTATCTGACGGGGTCGGCGTGGGCGTGGGCGGCGTCGCGGTCAGAAACGTAGAGAGCGCGAACTCAAACGAGACCGAGATGCTGGCCTCCTGCCCGGCACTGTCGCGCGCTGTGACCTCAAGGGTATAGACATCCGGCGAGAAATCCAGGGGTTGCAGGGTGGTGCTCACAGTCTCTGCGCTGGAACGTGCGATTTCCGTGCTGTTAACCGTAATGACCATTTCCGTAATCGGGGTTTGGCCGTCGGCAGAGGCTTCTACGGTGCGCACCTCTTCCACCATCTCGCCTTCAGTGATGCCGCTCAGGGTCAGAATCGGAGGCAGCGCAGCCACCGTGAGCGAAAAATCTGCGCTTGTGGTCTGGCCGTTTTCGTCCGCCGCAGTCACGGTGATTGTGGCAGGACCAGGCGCGATGGTACGAGGATCAACGGTGAAAGTGGCTTCACCCGTAGCTTCCTCAACCACTGTTTGGCCGTTTATGGCAATCACCAACTGCTCAATCGCCGTTTGTCCGTCAGCCGTCACACGGATGTCCGTTGGTGCGCTGATCGGTTGTGCAGCATCTGGCCCGTTCAGTGCCAGGCGTGGCGGCAGTGGGGCAGTTGTAAATTCGGCAGAAAACACTGCCAGCGCGCCGCTTTCGCTGGTTACCTCCACCGCCAGGGTATGCTGGCCAGGGGTGTAGGCGAAGGGGTCGAGCGTGAACTCGAAAGGCGCTTCGGTGTCTTCGGCCAACAGCACTTCGTCCACCGCAAAAGTTACGCTGGTTGTTGGGGTTTGCTCTGCAAGCGTAAGCGTTACGGTCACCGGTTCGCTGATCTCACCCAGCGCTGCCACGTCTGGGGTGAATGTGACCTGGGCAGGCAGCGCTGCTGCAGTGAAGCCCAGTGATGTGGCGGCAGTGTCCCCATCCGCGTCTGTCGCCGCAAAATCCAGTGTGTAGTCTCCCGGTGCCAGCGTAAACGGGTCAATCGTCACCGTATAGGGAGCCTCGGCCAGCGGAAGGGTTTGGCCGTTAACAACCGCGGTCACTTCTGCCAGATCGTCATCCGCCAGAACTTCGAAGGTGAAATCGGTCGGTTCGGTAAGGGCCTCTGCTGGCGCAGCAGGTGCCCGAACTACTGGAACCGGGATGGGAGCGCGCAGCACCGATGTTGCGATGTTGGTGTTCCCGGTGCGCGTTTCGGCCTGCAAGCCAAACGCATATTCTGTACCGTCCAGCGGCACATTGACGTTGAGTGTCACCACATACTGGCTGCGCAGGAGGGCGGCCAGGTCACCATAGATCTGAACGAGTTCGGCAGCAGTGGGGGACTCGATGGCGTTGGCGTTTGTACCGGTGGAGAGTTCCTGAAGGTAGCTGCGATCAGTGCCAAAGCCCAGACCAATCGTATAGACCGAAACCCCGCGAATGTATGCTTCCGTGAGTGCAGCCGCGCGGAGGGAGATGCTTGTGCCGAACTGTGCGCCGTCGCTGAGCAGCACAACGGCGCGGCGCGGGCTGGGACCGCTGGCAGCTTTGTCGATGCCGGCCAGCGCAGCATCATAAAGCGCTGTTTGCCCACCATAAGTGAGGCCATTAATGGCAGCACGCAGTAGTTCTTTGTCCGTCGTGTAATCTTGCACAAGCCTTACGTCGTCATCAAAAGCAATCACGGCAACCGGATCGTTTTCCCCGATGCTGTTGATGAATTCGCGGGCTGCTTCCTGAGCCTGCTCAAAGGGTTGACCGGCCATGCTGCTGCTGGTATCGATCACCAGCACAACCGCAAAAGGCAAATCCACCGCGGCGACATTCTCGACACTGACAATAGAACCGACACTCGCCAGCTCTCCCCACAGGGTAAAGTCTTCGGCAGAAAGCCCCGCAGGAGGCACACCGAGCGCATCCACAACGTTAACGGTGATCGTCGCAGCGGGCAGTTCGGTGGCATTCACTCCGGTGATGTCGATCGTTGCAGCGGGTGTGTTGTCCTGGAGCAGTGCGAGAGGCACTACCAACATCCCGATAATCAGGCCTAGTAACAACTTCTTCACGGTAGCCCCCTATGTAGATTTTAAGGAACGCGCAGAACTATAGTGTTTGGATGTGAAGCGGTGTTGTAGAAAAGGTTAAATCACCTGTATTGACGCAATGGTGGAGAGTTTAACGCACTGCGGTGCCAGTTACCATTTGAATCTAGCGCTTGTGGCCAAGCATCTCGAAGAGCTGAAGTTTCTTTTCTGGAGTGCTTAACAGCATTTCATCGACCACAATGGCGTCTACACGTAGTCTTAACGCCGCAGCAACATGCTCCAATGTGGGCAGGCGGTTCAGCAGCATCACCTGCGTGTTGTGGGGGATCTGGCTGCGCAGGTTGGCCAGGGTAGCCAGGTCTGCGTCGATATCGAAACTGAGGGGTTTGCCCACGCTGACGACGTGCGGGCTTAGCGAACGCACCTGTGCAAGCTGCGTTGCATTTTCAATCTGAACGATAGCGCTCATGCGCCAGCGCTGCGTAATAGACACGGTGCGGCGCAGATCTGCCGCGTCGAGAATGGACGCATAGAGCGTGAGCGCGGCAGCCCCGGCGGCGCGGGCCTCAGCCACGTGGTATTCATTGAGGATAAAGTCCTGGCAAACCACAGGAAGCTCGACGCCGCGCGCCACCAGCAGCATATCCTCCAGCCCCTGGTAGTAAACCTGCTGGTCCGTAAGAAAAGCAGCAGCCTGGGCACCTGCACGCCGGTAGCGCAGGGCAACCCCCACCGGATCGTACACTTCGGTGTAGGTAATTTGCCCGATGACCGTTACGCTTTCACCGTTGGTGACGACGTTCAGAATGGGATGCGGCAAAGACTGCATATCGGCCAGCGCAATAACCGCAGCGCTGGGTGTTTTTTCCTGGCGTAAACTTAATCGCTCAAGTTTTGCTGTTATAATGGCGTTGGTATCGATGTCCAACTGTTCAATCGACATACAACCCTCAACGTAAATGTTTATTAATTGTAGCGCTATTCACCAGCTTAGGCTGTAAAAACTCGTAAAGCAAGTTTTGTTCTCGTTTGTCCAATTGCGTTATACAATAGCGGATACACTTTGCAGAACAGGATCAACAGGCGCATTATGGAATTATCACATGAAACAGTTCGCGCGATTGCCGAACTTGCCAAACTGGATCTATCAGACGCGGAAGTTCGCCTTTATGCAGGGCAACTCTCTCATATTTTACAGCATTTTGAAAAGTTGTCTGCCCTGGACACTTCACAGATTACCCACACCGCGTCGGTGCTGCCTCTTACCAACGTCCTGCGGCCAGATGTACCCGCAGCGCCCCTTACGCCTGAACAAGTCATTGCGAATGCGCCAGATTCGCAGGATAATCAGTTTCGGGTAAGCGCTGTTCTGGGGGACGGCGAGTAATCTCGGTTCGCACGGATACGCCTGAAGGGATATGACCTCATGACGACACCAACAAACAAGCGACTGCTGCTGATCGAAGACGATTACGACGTCGCAGAAATGCTCATCATGTACTTCACGTCACATGGCTACGAAGTCCTGCATGCCGACTCTGGCCTGACTGGTATTGAACTGGCGCGCACCAAGTTCCCCAATTTAATCCTGCTGGACGTGATGCTGCCGTACATGGACGGCTACGACGTATGCCTGCGGCTGCGCAGCATGTCTCTCACAAAGTACATTCCCATCCTGTTCCTCACGCAGCGTGATGAACGTGCCAGTAAAGTACGTGGCCTGGAACTGGGTGCGGACGATTATATTACCAAACCATTTGATATCGACGAGCTAAGGCTGCGCGTTCAGGGGTCGATCCGGCGGGCGACCCGCGAAAACCTGCACGAAGCGCGCACCGGCCTGCCTACCGGACCGATGGTTCAGGACGAACTGGCGCGGCGCACCCCTGAACAGAAGGAACTGAACTTCATGCTGGACGGCCTGGACGCCTACCATGATGTTTATGGGTTTCTCGCGGCCAACCAGGTCATGACCTATGCAGCGCGCACCATTCAGCAGGTCGTTAGCGAAAAAGGCACCAATAACGACTTTGTAGGCATCGTAAATGACGAATTCATCGTCCTTACCCATACCGGTACCCCCGAAGAACTCTCCCAGGCCATTCGCGACAAATTCAACCGCGAGGTCGTGGCCTTCTACTCCTTCCTGGATGTCGATCGCGGCGGGGTAATGGTCAGCGACGGAGGCAGCGGCGAGAAACTGGTGCCGCTGATGCAGATGACCGTCACCAAAAATATAAACCTCGATACGACCGGCACCGCGGGCTAACCCTTACAATTTTATAACAACGACAGCAGGCGTCCGTTGGACGCCTGTTCGTTTTGTGCGGATGGCGAAATTCTGCTATCTTTGTTAAGAGTTATCTGACGGGGTTATCATCATGAACACAGACAAACCGAGGCTGCTCTTCGCCGCCAAAGCAGAACGCAGAAAATTCATCCGCCGCTTTTTCTGGTCATTATTGGCCGTTGTGGGTGCAATCGGCGCATGGGTCGCCCTGGATGTGACGACCATGCGCACAGACGTGGACCCTCTGCTGCTGAATGTTGGTAAAACTGCTGCGCTGGGCGTAGCAGCGCTGTTCGCAGTGCGCGGTTTCTTTAACCTGCTGCGCGGGTTGCGCATCAGAAATGAGGAAATGCGCTTCTATGATCGTGGTTTTCGCTGGGTGATTGGCAAACAGGAACACAAGTATACATGGGCGCAGGTCAGCACCTTCCGCGAAGGTGTACACCAGGTAAAGCTGGGGCGGTTCATCCTGGCACAAACCGGTGCGCAGGTGCTGCGGATGGCCGATGGCACGGCGTTCATGTTCAAACCGGTACACGGGGATGCCGCGAAGTTTGCGGCGCGCGTGCGTCCGTTTATCGCCGATGTGACCGGCACACGCATGGCGCGCGCGCTGCGCAGCAATCGCACTGTGCGGGTACATGGCGACCTGCTGCTGACACCGCAGGGGCTGAAAGTTGGCAAGAACAGCATCGGTTGGTCACAGGTTGATGTTGAGGTTAAAGGACGCAAACTGATCATCCGGCGTCTGAACAAAACAGGGAAGTTCAAAACCGTCAGGACGTTTGACATTCATCAGGTAGACAACCTGGGCGGATTCATGGAGATCACGCGCAGCACGATCCAGAATCACCAACCGGAACGGTTCAACATCAAAACGCAGGGATTCGGCTATGCCTGAGTGCGGATTCAGGAAAACCGGTTGCGTGCAGGGCAGACCGCGATTCGCGCCACAAGCATGGCGGTCACGCGTTCTACTGGACTTATCATCTGGCAGATCGCGATTCGCACCTATAATGAGGCCAGTTTGCGTGCCAATGACAGGAAAGGCTTATCCGTGAGAACGTTAACAGTGCTGGTGCTGCTGGTGCTGGTTGGGCTTCACGTCAGCGCCCAGGAAGAGACAGCACCCTTTGCCATAACCCCGGAACTGAGCGCCAACATGGACAGCATCGAGGCGGCTACGGTGGCAATTCGGGAACTGGAACCGCTGCGCGCAGTCGAACGGCGCTTCCCCACGCGCGAGCAGGTGCGCGCGTACCTGCTGGACAGTGTAGCGGGTGAAGACAACGAACGCATTTACCGCGAAGCGTCGCAGTTCTACATCGCTTTTGACCTTCTGCCTCCTGGAACCGATTTGCTGGCGCTGTATCTCGATTTTCTGTCGCAGCAGGTGGGCGGCTACTACGATACAGAAACCGAACAGATGAATGTCGTGATGTTGGTGGAAGGGTTCATCCCTACGGTGCGCCTGCCATCCACCGAACAGATTACCTATTCGCACGAATACACCCATGTGCTTCAGGATCAGCACTTCGACCTGGATGCGCTCCTGGGAGAAACCGAGGCGCAGCTCGCGAATCCTGATCGCGCACAGGCCGTGCTTTCACTGATCGAGGGCGACGCAACCACCGTCATGAACGAATACACACAACTGCTGGCAGAGGCCGATTCCCTGCGCGTGCTTGCAGAAATCCTCGTGCAGGGGGCAGCCAGCGGAACGCTCACCCTGCCGCCGGGAACGCCGCCCATTATCGAAGCAGAGCTGTTGTCGCCGTATCTGGACGGCGCAGTTTTTGTGAACAGGCTGCGCCGCGAAGGGGGTTGGGCAATGGTGAACGCGGCTTACACCGACAAGCTGCCGCAGTCCACGGAACAGATTCTGCATCCTGACCGCTATCTGGCCGGGGATGTTCCGGCAGAGATCATGCTGCAATCGCCGCTGGAACTGAGTACAGGCTGGGCACTGCTTTTCGACCGTCCGTTGGGCGAATTCTACCTGCGCGAATACCTCGACACGCAGCTTTCCGGCGCAGAGGCCAGCGCCGCCAGCACGGGCTGGGGCGGGGATCGCTATCATCTGTACTATCATGCCGAACGCGATGAACGGGCATGGCTGCTGGCGCTGGTCTGGGATTCAGAAGAAGATCAGGACGAGTTCAACACAGCATTCGCCAGGTTTGGTGCGGCCCGGTTCGATGTCACTGCCGATACAGACGGATGCTGGGTGAGCAGCGGTGAAGCGTTATGTTTTGCCGCCGAATCCGGTTTCGCCGCCTATGCCCCTGACCGTGAAACAGCACTGGCGCTGCTCGCTCATCAGGTGAACAGATAGCCAAAAGCACCGGAGACGGCAGGGCGGTCCCTGCCGCTCCAGGTGCTCAACCCCGGTTAGCGCGCGCCGAGTGTATATTCGATGGGCGACGACGCGTTATCGTTTTCGTTGCTTTCCGGAACCTGGTTGTTATTGTCCGCGCGCGCAACGGCAACCTTCACCAAACCAGCACCCGCACGATCCGTGAACGGAATCTGCACGAGCGTTTCCTGACCCGCATTAAGGCTGCTGACTGCGGCAGCCTCCACCAGTTGGTTACCGCCGTCGGACTTATTGACAATCGTCAGCACCACGAAGAAACCATTCGCATTGGCGTTACCGGTGTTTACGACGCGCACAAAGGCGGTGGCCGCCTCATTGATAAAGAGGTTGTTCACATCGCCACCAGAGTTCAGGCGCAGTTCAAAGCCCGTAATGACGAGGTTCACGCCGCTGGATGCAGGAGGCGGCGCATTTCCACCAGGCGTTGCGGTGGGCGGTACTATCGGGGCACTGGTCACGGTGGGCGGCGGCGGGATGGGCGGCCCGGATTCAACCGGAACCGCGTCGATGTTGCCTTCAACGTCAACCAGCCCAGAGAAAACCCACCCTTCACCTGATCCGAAGGGGATCTTCAGCCACAGGCCATCCGGGTTTTGACCGTTGGGATTCTTAGCCAGAATCGGGACGCGCTGCTCACCTGCCAGAACACCCAGAGGCGGTGCAAAATTCGCGCTTGCGCCCCTGCGAACATTGAGGCCAAGCGGTCGCGTAACCACAAAGGCACCTTCTGAGGTGGCGGTTGCGGTGGGAGCCTGAGTATCTGTCGGCTGTGCCGCTTCGCGTGTATTCGTCGGCGCTGCCTGGGTACTGCCATCGCTGCCGCCGCTTTGCTCGGTGGATGCCATGACCGACGACTCTGTTGTGCTCGCTTTCGTGAGCTGTGGTGCGGGTGTGTTGGTGCTGGTCGGCTGAAGCGTCGCCGTAGCCATCGTTGGCAGCTCGTCCACCACGGTAATGGTCACGCTCTGCGGTTCACTGACGGTGCCCTCAGCACGGAAGGCGCTGACCGCAATCGTGTGTGTACCAGCGCCTGAAGCTGGCCAGGTCTGTGTGACGTTGAAGGTGGGAGCGCCAGAGGGATTGGGCGAAGGCATGGTCGCAATCACCACCCCATCCACCACGATCTCAACACGATCAATGTCCGCCCCTGCGTTTGAAATAAGCGCCTGAATATTCACGGCGACTTCACTCAGGTAGGTCGCGTTGGGCAGCGGCGACGCAATCTGAACAATGGGCGCGCCGCTGATCGTGACCGTTGAGTCGGTTGAGGCATTCGGCAGCGAACACCCGGCGATTGCCAGGACAAGCAAGAACAAGAGTAAACCGGATGCGCCTTTAAACATAGACAAAACTCCTGAAGCCTGAGATCTTGTCGAGTCACTTTAGCGCATCCCGAATGTTTCTGCGAGGGGCAAACTCTGCCGGCGCAGCATGCCCCCAGCGCCACTGGAAGAAGCGCGGCGGCGTTCAGAACGCCGTAAACGTTCCGAATTCCTGCACGTCTGTGGGCACCCCTTCGATTTCAGCCGGAATATAATCCTCTGGGGCCAGTGTTTCGCGCGGCACCTTCTTCGAAACCATGACCACCAGCACAAGATCATCTGTAACCTGGTCGCCCCGTTTGCGCATGCCAACCGCCACGCCAATCACGTTGGCTTTTTGCAGTAGCACCTCTGTGTAGCGTGCCTGAACATCAGAAACCTGCCTGAACCGCGCATCCTGCCCGGAATGGGTCATGCCTGCACCTCAACATCAGAACGGCTAAAGCATAACATTGAGCGCTGCCAGAACGATATCAATGGGGGTAAACACGCTGGCCTGCCCGGAACCTGCAAACAGCAGGCCAATGGCCCGGTTCTCGAATTCATCAACAATCAATGAACCAGAATCGCCACCCTGGCTCATCGATGTCGTTAAGACCTGACCGGTAAACCGCGCTGTGCGTTCACCGCGGCTGGTGCTGTAACCAATGCTGATCGTCGCATTGAGCAGCGTTACCGTGCCAGTCGTTAACCCTGTGGTGCGCCCCATCTTGCGGATGCGCATCCCCAGCGCGGCGGGTTTGGTGCCCGTTACCGCGCCAACGTTCAGGATGCTGTTGTTAAACATCTGCTGGTTCAGTGGCCGCGCCAGCGCCGCGTCAAGCGCGTTATCCGGTGTCACCGCCTGCGCGACCACCAGCGGCGTGACCGCTGCACTGACCGGGGCAGCGCTTTGGGCAGACGCAGCGCTGGCAGTGGTCACACGCTGTGCTGACCCGGTTGCAGAGGCCAGCGCATTAAGCGCAGTAACGGCCATCCCTATAGGACTGCATCCCGACAACTCATTGGGCGAAGGCGGCGTTGTGGGCGGACGTTCAATAGGTTTAGGCTGAGGCGGGGGCTGGGTGGGCGTGGCTGGTGGTGGTTCTTCTACCGCATCCTCGATAAAGCGCAGCGGAACGAACCGCTCCACGCGCGCAACCATATCCGCCGGAAGCTGGCCTCCGTCAAGGGCGGCTGGCTGAAGGACGGCGTCCCCTACCTGGGCTTCGTTGTTGTTGGCAAACACATGATTATTCGAGAGCAGCAGCAGGTCACCGGTCGTGCGGTCACGCACCATCACGCCCAGCGTCCCGGCGGTGATGCGAAAATGCCCCGCACTCACCCCCGCCTGAATCGGACGCACACGATCCCGGGGCTGCGACAGTGCGCGCAGCTCACCCACTTCATACACGTCGGTACGAATGCCATCCACCTGTTTTGGCACAACATCCGACGGCGACAGCGAACCTTCTGAACGCTTTTCGTTCACAAGGGCAATCACTGCCAGTTGGTCTGTGACCAGGCCGCCGGATTCCTTGAAACCGACAGCAACACCGATCACATTTTTCTTGGCCAGCAGCGCGCCCTCAAACGCAGCCTGCACCTGTAAAATACGCTGCAAGACGGAATTCTGAGCCATGTTCATTTCTCCCTGAATTTCTGCTGGCACGCAGACGGCAAGATCTGTCGATTACGGCGGCGGTTGGCTGTTAAAGCACGGTTATGACGAGTATATCACGGTCTGCGACCAGCGAGATTTTCGAGCGCTTTAATAAGGGCATGGTTGCCTTCACTTCCCAATCCCTGCATCTGCAGCGTGCGATACAGGTTGAAGACCATGCTCGTCCCCAACAGCGGTACCCCCAGTTGATCTGCGGCCTCAAGCACCAGGCGCAGATCCTTTTGCTGAAGATCTATCGTGAAACCCGGACGCCAATCATCCGCCAGAATTTGCGGCCCGCGATTGCTGAGCATCCAGCTCCCCGCTGCGCCACCGCTAACGGCGGCCAGTGTTTTCTCCAGATCCAGCCCACCGGAGCGTGCGAACGTCATGGCTTCGCTGACCGCCAGCGCGTTAATGACCACCAGGATCTGGTTGACCAGTTTAACCATCTGCCCCGCACCATGATCCCCAACATGGGTGATGGTTTTGCCCATCGCCTGCAGGACGGGCAGCGCGCGCGCCACCTGATCTGCCGCGCCGCCCACCATGATGCTCAGTGTGCCTTTCGCCGCGCCTTCGCTGCCACCGCTTACGGGCGCATCCAGCATAAAGATCTCTTTTTCGGCCAGTTTCGCGGCAACTTCGCGCGTGGCCTGTGGGCTGATCGTGCTCATATCGATGACCAGTGCACCCCGGCGCGCGCCGTGAATCACACCGTTTTCGCCCAGAATCACCGCTTCGACATCAGGGGTATCGCTGACGCACACAATGATGACATCAGTCTGGGTTGCAAGATCTGCGGGGTGCTGCGCAAGGGCTGCACCTTCGGCAGCCAGTTCGTCACCCCTGGACTTTGTACGGTTCCACACTGTCAGCCCGAAACCGGCCTTCAGCAGGTTGCGGGCCATACCGCGCCCCATGATTCCCAGACCGATGAACCCTATGCTCTCGCTCACTGGCGTCCTCTTTCGTCAAACTTTGACCTGATGCGCGTGGCGGACGAAATCCTGCTGGCGCAGTTCGCCCATAAGGCTGTCGGGAAGGGGTTGATCCAGGGTCAGCACCGTCAGCGTATTCCCGCCAGGCTGCGCGCGTCCCGTCTGCCAGCTCGCGATGTTAACGTTGTTCATCGCCAGCATCGTCCCTACCCGCCCGATGACCCCCGGCTGGTCATAGCTGCCCATCACCAGCAGGTAACCCTCCGGCACAAAATTGATGCGATACTCATTCACCTGCACGATGTGCGGTTCGCGCCGGTCCAGCATTGTGCCGGAAATAATAATCTCTTCGTTATCATCCAGCGTCACCTGGCAAGACACCAGGTTGGCATAATCGCCGGTTTTCAATCCCTTGGCCTGCATCAGTTGGATACCACGTTCAGCAGCCAGCAGCGGCGCGTTGATATAGCTCACCGTTTCGCCCAAGGATGGCGCGAGCAGCCCCTTCAGCAGGGCGACTGTAAGCGGCTTGACCAGCCCAGCGACATCCTCCCCGCGATACTCGACTGCCACGCGCCGGATGGGATGGCCGCACAAGTGCGCGAACAGCGCGGCTGCCGAAAAGCCAAACGAAACGAAACGAAACGA
>CAZQIJ010000109.1:0-11715 GCA_964592955.1 uncultured Anaerolineaceae bacterium | reverse complement strand
GCACGATCTGCCCAAAGACCGTACCCTGATTATCCAGTGCGAGTCCGGGGTACGTTCACAGATTGTCTCCAGCCTGCTGCTGCGCCAGGGGTTCACCCATGTCTACAATCTGGAAGGCGGTTTAGCAGCCTGGAAACGGGCCGGGCTTCCGGTCACTCAGGGGTCATGATTGCTCTGCACGGGGCGGAGCCGCTGCACTGCGCGCCCGCCTCGCCTATGGCGCGAATGTGACAAGATCCAGCGCAAACGGAAGCTGTGGCTGAACCGCAGGCAGAAGCAGCGCGCGCGAGTCCCAGTTCGTCACAACGAGGCGGCCATCCGGCAGCGCGGCGACATCGCTTGCGCCACGAAATGGCCCGGCAATGTAGGTCATCACGCCATCACGCAGCCGCACAATACCGTTCTGGCTCAGCGCAGCCGCATAAATCTCGCCAGATGCGGTGACCGTGATTCCGTCAAAACCAGGCGCATTGACGGTATCTGCAAACGCAAAGATGGTCGTGGTACTGCTGGCGTCTGCCGTGGGGATGCGATAAACCGTGTCCAGTGCGGAGTCAGTCACCAGCAGTATTCCGGCGGATGGGTCATAGGTGATGCCGGTGGGAATGCTCGCCTCATGCGGCGGTGTCCACCACACGCGCTCACCGCTGCCGTCAGGATTCAGCCGGACGATCTGCCGTGTGCCGCGATCCGTCACATACACAAAGCCGTTCGCATCCACCGCAATATCATCGGGGGATACCAGCGCCGGATCGCCTGGCCGTGCGAATGCGGCGAACAGGTCATCTTCGGCGCTTTGCGGCGTCCACCGCCAGATCACGCCGCCCTGGGCACGCGGGTCGCTCGTTTCGCGATCCAGAATGTAAAGCGCGCCATCCGCTGCCACATCTAATCCGCTGACCGCCCCAACCGCGTCGCGCGTGCCCGGAATTTCTGCCAGTGTACCGTCCGCCGCAATTGCCCAAACGACACCCGTCTGATAACTGCCCGTGTAGAGGGTGCCATCCGGCGCAACCGCCACCGCCGCCGGGAACGCATCGTCATCTGGCAGCACGGCAAACTCTGTAACGGTTACGTTGGGTTCCAGCCCTACGGCGTTTCCCCGTGCAGTATTGTTCACAGACAGCAGAATCAGCAGTACGGTCAGCGCTGCCAGGAACAGCAGCCCACCCACCATCAGCAGTACAAAGACGACAATCCGCTGGCCGCGACCGAGCAATTGAATACGTTTGAGCATAACGCCTCATTCTGATCTGGTACAGACACGGGAAAAAGCATTAACACAGGGCAGAAAATGCCTGCGCTGTCCTGCGCGCGCCAGGTTTGTTGACCCTCCTGGGTGCCATGCGCACTGAAACAGGCACAAACGGCAACAGACCTTCATGATCGTGACGGGTCCCGGCTTTTGCGCAGCCAGGAAACCCTGTGCCGGATGACATTCAATTCTGTTGCGATGTTCCTGCGCGAGCGTGCTTAGCTGCGCGAGCGTGCTTCGCTGCACGGCGTGCTTCGCTGCACGGTTGCAAATGCTCAGCATCAGTGTGGCAGCCCACCGCGCAGGGCATAACTGATCGCAAGGGTAGTTCCCCACACGGCATAGCCCGCGCCCAGCACCGGCAGCAGCGTCCAGCCTGCGCGCAGTGCGAGGTATGCTGCCACCAGAAAGCACACCGTTGGGATGATGTTAATCAGCAAGGCTTCGCTGAAGGTCAGCATCGCATCGTAGTTGCCTTCTTCGCCGGCATACACGATCCACAGCCCCAGCGGGATATTGATGGGCATTGTCGCCACAATGGCCGCCAGGGTTTTAGAAGAATTGCGCAGAATGGCGATGGCAATGATGATGAGAATAGAGACAATGACCGGAGTCACTTTTTGCCAGTCGATCATGGTTGACCTGAGGTGAGGGGATGCATCTGTGTGAAAGCGGAGAGGGTGGGATTCGAACCCACGACGGTTTTACCCGTACTCGCGTTCCAGGCGAGCGCACTAGTCCACTATGCGACCTCTCCAATAGCGGCAAAATTGTATCAGAACGGTCTTCTCTTGGCTATGCCGGATTCTTTCCAGAAACTGCAAACAATGAGCGTGTTTTAATGGTTGTGCGGTACGATAATGCTGGGAAACATCACGGGCAATAAACAGACAAGAAAAGGAAAACCGCTATGTCTCTTTTCGGCAACCGCCGCCAGAATGAGCCTGAACCCCAGATGACCCCAGAGCGTACCCCCCTGCCGCCGCAGCCCGCGCTGCCGCCGCAGCCGGTTGGGTTTGAAACCGTTCTGGGTGCCAATTCCACGCTGGAAGGGAAACTGACAAGCAATGCCAACGTGCGCATCGATGGTACTTTTTCTGGTACGCTGGAAATTAACGGGAATGTGTTGGTGGGGGAAACCGCCCGGATCACGGCGGATCTCAACGCCAAGAATATCTCGATCGCGGGCGCAGTGCGCGGCAACGTCACCGGCAAGAAGGTGCAGCTTTTGCGTACCGGGCGCGTTTGGGGCGATATCGCCGCCACCGCACTGACCACCGAAGAAGGTGCGTTTATTGACGGCAAGATCTCGATGATGAGCCATGAAGCCGCGCGCGTCGCAGAGTCCCCCGCAGAGATGGACGAACCCGAACATGCTGAAGCCGTTGAAGCCATGGGTGCGCACACAGAAAACCCTGAACCGGATTTCCTTGAAAGCACGGACAACGATTCCACAGAGGGCTAACCCGCTGCCGGGCTGGTGTGGTTATCTGGCCCGGCCATTGAAATGCACAGCAGTGCGCCTGTATGATGCTATGCTGTTGTTCACTGTCAAACATTCATCAGGGAAAACATGATCAGAGTACTGTTCGTTTGTCTGGGGAATATCTGTCGTTCGCCGATGGCCGAAGGCGTGTTTGCCGATCTGGTGCAGCAGGCGGGCCTGGCGGAGAAGATCGAAGTGGATTCTGCGGGAACCAGTGGGTGGCATGAAGGGGAACGCGCCCACAGCGGCACCCTGGATGTGCTGAAGCGCAACGGTATCGTCTATAACGGGCGTTCACGGCAGTTCTTGCAGCGTGATATTGAGGATTTTGATTACATCGTGACCATGGACCGGTCTAATTTCCGCGATGTCATGCGCGCGCTGAATGGCGTGCATCCCAAGGTGACGATGTTTCTGCATTATGCCAATGAAGCCGGCCTGACCTCCGTCCAGGAAGTGCCAGACCCGTACTATACGGGCGGCTTTGATGAGGTGTTTGCGCTGGTCAAACAAGGCAGTTCTGCCTTGCTGGAGCACATTCGCCGTCATCACCAGCTCTAGCGCGTGGCCCAATGCAGATGGATAACGCAGGCATTGTCCCTACTATAAACCGCTTTCGTAGGTTCGTAGGGACGAAGCCTGCCTCGTCCGCCGCACCTGCGCCAAATCCGTGTTTGTGCAGTACGGCATCCCGCGCTTAGCTCCAGTTGTTGTAGGTTTTGATGTATTCGTAAGCTTCGGTGACTTCCAGAAACCGGGTCTGCGCTTCTTCTTTGGGGAGCTGCGTGGTGTCTGGATGAAAGATCATGGCCCGCTTACGAAACGCAGCCTTCACCTCGTCACGGGTCGCTTCTCGCCCGATTTCAAGCAGGTCATAGGCCAAATCAATCCGGCTGCGGGCAGGGCGCGGTGGCGCAGGGATTTCCTGCTGCTGCGGCCCGTTCCACGTCGTGTTGCTCCACGAGCGCCACGTGTACTGCCGGTTATCCGGGCGGCGATAATTGGGCTGAAAGCCGCGGTTGGCGTCGCGCCAGAACGCCTGATAGCCGAAATCCGCCACGTGCCAATCGCCCTTGATGAAGCGCTCTTTGAACGACATGCGCAGGTAGCGCAGTTGGTCAACCGCAACCTCTGGCCCGTACTTGATCTGGTATGTGCCTGTCAAACCAATCGGTTCCAGATGTGCCTGCAGCAGCTTGGGGCCGTGAACATCAAAGGCGTAGGCGTATACACGCTCGTGGGTGAGTGTGTGAATTGCAAGCAGCCACTCGTCCGGTTCAAAACGGGTGTCTGGCAGAGGGAGCAGGTTTGCATCCACAATAAACATCGAGCCGATGCCGATCTCACCGGAGTCCTGCAGCACTTTCTTGATTGATCGCGTCTTGATCGGGGTGTCAAAGAGATAAATGTTAATGACAACACCCGTCCAGGTCTGAATCACCAGATTATTGCCGGGGACGATAACGGACGCCTGGACGCTGACAACGTTATCCAGGCGCGCTTTCAGCCAATGCTTAAAGAGTTCGACAGGTGCGGGTGGTGTTTCACTCACACAAAATCCCTTGCGACTCGAACAGTCTGGGTATGAATATCGACGATATCCTGGATGTCGCGCGCATAGCCACCGCCCATCACAACCGCGACGGGCAGCCCCGCGGCTGCGCACAAACTCAGCACTATTCTATCACGTTCTGCAAGGCCTTCCTTCGTCACCGCAAGTTTTCCTAAGCGATCCCCCACAAAGGGATCGGCCCCGGCGATGTAGACGGCCAGATCCGGGTTTGCTGCGGAAATCGCCCTCCGCGTGCCTTCCTCGACCATTTCCAGGTATGCCCCGTCAGGGGTGCCGTCCGCCAGGGCGATGTCCAGATCGCCCGCGATCTTGCGAAACGGGAAATTGTTTTCGCCGTGAATGGAAAATGCAAAAATACTAGGATCGCCGCTGACGATATCTGCCGTTCCGTTACCCTGGTGGACATCACAATCAATGACCACCACCCGCCGCACACGCCCCTCAGCCTGCAGCGCCCGTGCTGCTACTGTGCTGTCATTAAAGACACAGTAGCCTTCGCCATGATCGCGGCACGCGTGATGTGTACCCCCTGCCAGGTTCACCGCGACGCCATCACCGCCAAGCGCTGCGCGCGCGGCAGCCAGCGTTGCGCCAGATGACCGGCGGCACCGCTCCACCATCTGCGGGGACCAGGGAAACCCAATTCGCCTGATCTCCAGCCCGGTCAGCGTCCCGGTCTTCACACGCTCCAGATAATCCGCCGCGTGGCAGCGCAGCAGTTCGCCATCGCTGGCCGCTTCCGGGATGCACAGCGCCTCCTGCGGCAGAATGCCAGTTTCGACGATGCGTTGTCGCAGCAGCGCGTATTTCTGCATGGGAAAGCGATGCTCTGGGGGCAGCGGCAGTACAAACGTGTCGCTGTAAAACGCCTTCATGCGTAGTCTTCCAGGATCAGTTCTGCCGCCACCTTGCCGGATAATGCCACCATCGGCACGCCGCCGCCAGGATGTGTGGTGCCCCCAGCGAAATACAGGCCGGGGACATCGCGCGAGCGGTTGTGCGGTCTGCGAAACGCCGTCCATCGGCTGTTGGCCGAAGCGCCATAAAGCGCGCCACGATACGCCCCGGTCATCGCAGACAGGTCAGGCGGGGTCAGCATCTTCTCGCTGACGATGCGGTTCCGCACATCAAAGCCGAACTGTGCCAATCGCTCCAGCACCTGTGCGCGATACTGCCCGGCATGGCGCGACCAGTCAAAATCGGGGGTCGTCGGCGGCGCGTTGACCAGCAGGAACCAGTTTTCGTGTCCGGGCGGCGCGTGTTCCGGGTCCGTTTTGGATGTGATGGCGAGGTAAATCGTCGGATCGTCCGCAGGGCGCTGCTGCTTGAAAATCTGTGCGAATTCGCGGCGATAATCCTGCGAGAAGAAGATATTGTGATGTGCCAGCCGTGCATCCTGCCCCGCAACGCCCAGCATCAGGATAAACCCAGAACACGATGGTTCCTGCTTTCGCAACTGGCGCAGGGGTTGTGCAGCGGTTGCTGGCGGCAGCAGCCGTTCGTAGACGGTCGTCACATCGACGTTCGCCAGCACCGCGTCTGCCTCCAGGCGTTCGTCACCGGTCAGCGTTACCCCGCGCGCACGTCCTGCAACCACGTCAATGACGCTCACGGCCCGCCCCGTGCATATTTCGATGTCCATCATGTGCGCCAGCTTTTCCAGGGCGCTGGCGATCGCGTAGACCCCGCCGCGCGGGTACCACACGCCGCCCGTCAGCTCGACATGTGCGATGACGTTCAGCGTTGCCGGGGCTTCATACGGGCTGCCCCCCACATATGTCGCGAAACGCCCCAGGAGCTGGCGCAGATGTGGCGAATGCACATGGGCGCGGATGGCCGCGTCCATCGTCCGCAGCGGATCGGCCTTCAGCCATTCCGTCACGCGGACGCGGGCAAAACTGCGCAGCGTAGGCGGACGGTCATAAATAAATACTGGCCCGGTAATGCGGTGGATGCGTGCTGCATAGGCCAGATACGCCAGATACCCTTCGACATCCCGCGCATCCAGCGCCTCGATCTGCCGCGCCATCGCTGCCAGCGACGCAGACGCGTCCAGCACAAGGCCGTCCGGGTAGAAGTAGCGCGTCAGTGGATCAATCGGCTGTAACGTCAGGAAGTCTTCCAGCCGTTTACCCGCCAGCGCAAACAGGTCTTCGAAAACGTGGCGCATGGTAATGACCGAAGGGCCGGTATCCCATCGGAATCCATCCTGGCGCAGTTCGCTCATTTTTCCGCCGACAGCAGCGTTCTGCTCCACGACAGTGACGCGCCACCCTGCCGCGCGCAGCCGGATCGCCGCACTCAGTCCGCCGATGCCCGCGCCGATGATGACGACCGATTTCTCACCCATCTTTTCGCCTTTGTCCTCGTAATTGTGCGGCCTTTCCAGCGTGGCCCGCCGTAGCGACCCTGCCAGTACAGGGCCTGAACCGCGATGATCGTCATCAGGATTACGGAAACAGGCAGCAGCAGCCCATCCAGCACGCGCTGCCGCGTGAAAGCCGCTGTGAGCATCCGCACCCCATATCCCAGTGCTATCATGGCAAGCGCCCACAGCCGTTCGTGGTCGAGCCAGGGAACATCCCATCCTGAAACCAGCCAGATCCAGGGGAACAGGAAGATCAGCCAGTGGAAGACGGTTGCTAGCAGCAGCGGGACGCTGCCCCCATAACCCGCGATGATGTTCTTGGCGTAGCCATCCCGAACGGTCTGCCAGTTGGCATACATGCGGCAGGTAATCCGTCCTGTGCCGTCCGCCATGCGCAGCCGCATCCCCCGCGCCTTAACCTGCCGCGCCAGCGTGACATCTTCCAGCACGTTGTTGCGAACCGCCTCATGCCCGCCAACAGCGCAATAGGCAGACCGTCGCCACGCCATGCACTGGCCATTTGCCGCGCCAAACAGCGCAGATGGCACATAATGCACCGCCCACACGGGCAAATACCCCAGAATCACCACCGCCATCAGCGGGACGACCAACCGCTCCGCAGGCGTTTCGGTGTGCTGGGTCGGCCACACGGTGAACAGGTCGGCACGGGTTCTCTCCATTTCGGCCATCAGCGCGGCCAGCGCACCCTCTCGCCAGCGCACATCGGCGTCGGTAAACAGCAGGATGTCCCCTTCAGCCCGCTCTGACATCTGCTGGCACGCCCAGTTCTTGCCCATCCAGTCCGGCGGCAGTGGTTGTCCTGCCAGGACGGTGAGCCGGGGATCGTTCAGCGCGCGTGCGAGGTCTCCTGTACCGTCGCTGGAGTTGTCATCGAGCAGGATGACCTCAAAATTGGCGTAATCCTGCGCCAGCAGCAGTGCCAGCGTTTCCCGGATTACGGCAGCTTCGTCGCGCGCCGGAATCATGACTGAGACGCGCGGCGGCTGTCCCGCTTGCGGGTATTCCGTTGCGCTGCGCGCTTTCAGGCGGGGAAAGGTCAGCGCGTTCAGCACGGCAATCAGCGCGATGACGACTAATGCAGCCGCAATGTAAATCACACCAATCGACGCGATCATGAAGGATTTGCCCTCTTCAGCATACGTAAGCCGGGTCGCTGCCGCAGATCCTCACGATGCTTCCATACCAGCAGCAGCACATGCAGTGCCCAGATCACAAACAGCTCAGTTTCTGCCCCGGTGGCGGCCAGGTACGCCAGCACCGTGAGCGTCGTCAGCATCACAGCCCATCCGCTCACCGTCAGCAGCGCATACCAGAACAGCAGCGATGCGATAAACAGCACCGGCGCGAACAGCGTGAGTCCGATCCAAACCCCGCCGATGGCAGCGATGGCCTTGCCGCCGCGAAACCTGAGAAACGGCGAATAGGCATGGCCAAGCGGCGGTGCCAGCGCGATGGCTACCAGCGCCGGGCCGGTGATGTGAAATACATACGCTGCCAGCCCTACTGTGAGCGCGCCCTTACCGATTTCCAGGAATATTGCCAGCCCCGCCCACGCGAAACCGCCCGCCCGCAGCACGTTGAAAGCCCCAGGGTTTCCGTCACCAAACTGGCGAATGTCCTTGCGCAGCCCATAACGCCCGATGAGCACCGCAAACGGCACTGCTCCCAGAATAAACCCACCAGCAATCAGCAGCAGTTCAATCAAGGGTCACGCTTTCTATCCCTGACGTTTTCTGAAGACGGCCAGGCCCAGCATGACCCCCATGCCTGCAAAGCCAACCAGGGCCGGGCCGGTTTGCCCCCAGAAAACGGCCATTCCAATCGCCTGTAAGATCCATACGATGCCGTAAATCATGAGAAAGGCCGGATGCGTTAACCTTGCGGGTCGCACGGCTGCCGTTGCAAGCCCCGCCGTCAGCAGCCACCCTGCGTAATTCGTCCACGGGATGCCGAAGTAACCCGACGGTTCATCCCACACCCAGAATCCCCAGCCTGTCATCTGCGGATCCAGGTAGAGATCCCAGGCTGTCATTGCCAGTGCGCTGGCGATAAGAAAGGTTATCTGCTGCCGCAGCGCTGTACGGTGGCCCACTATCGCGTCTGCCACCGCCCACGATGGCACGAGCATCATGAACCAGGCCGCAGGAATAAGCAGCGGAACACCGAGGATCTGCGGCTGTAACACAGGTGTGTAATGGTACGATCCGAACGGGAAGCCCGTCCTGGAGCCCAGAAATTCCATGCCCCAGGTCACAACGCTCACAACGGCCAGCGCGGTCAAAGTGCGGCGCGCGCCCCAGCTTTCCCAGGTGATGAGGGCTACGGCCATAAGCTGAAAGAGCGTGGTCAGCGTTGCCGCCGCAGGTATGATGGCGTCTCCCGCGATCCAGCGTCCGATAGGCAGCGCGATCATTGCCAGAACCCAGGCCGCAGTGGCTGCAAGATACGCCGGGATCGGACGCGGAATCCTTTGGGCCAGCGTGATCATCGGGTCTGCAACAGCCTTTCCAGGTCGCCATGAACTTCCAGTGCCATGTGGCGTCCTTCGTCCTCATAAATCACGCTGCCGCTTTTTTCCGTCAGCCGCACGAACACGCTGGCCCCCATGGTTTCGTTAACGCGCCTGTGCATCTCCGTGCGGATCGGAGCCTTCAACAACCCACCCTCAGCACGTTCAGACACCATCTCCAGCCTGTAGCGCCCATCCGCCACGGTCCAGAAGACATGGTCGTCGGTAATCTCTAGCTGTTCGGTGACTGCGCCTGTGTAGGTGGCGAAACGGTACAGTTTTCCGTAATGCCACAGCCCGATGATAAACCCGCGAAATGTCGTCACATAGAACGGGATCAGGGCGATGGACGCTGTCAGCGAGGTTCCGGGGGTTCTGAAGTGGTTGGTCTGCTGCCAAACATAAGCAGAGGGGAAATTCTGCCCCCAGTCCTTTTCGATGTAGCCACGCCCGTGCTCAAAGCTGACAGCCTCTCCGTTCACGTGCAGTTGACCACTCAGAAGGTGGTCCAGGCTCACCACGCCGTGATAACATTCCATGAAAGACAGCCAGCCATACCACCCCATGATGCCCGGTGACGTGGGGGTCACTGGCCAGGGGGTCAGCCCCTTAAAGCGCACTTCGCCGGAAATCTCAAGCTGGTCATCCGCGATTTCCAGAACGAGGCGCTCGTCACTGAAGGTGCTATCACCCACCTTTACATAGAAACGCTCTGGGTGTGCCCAGAAGCGATCCACAGGGTACGGGTGGTAGGTTGCCGCGCCGGTCACGCCGTTCAGCACCTGGATGAACGCGTGATTGTGGGCAGCATCTTCTGCCAGAAAGATGCCAGGAATCACCGCGTAGCGCTGGTCTGTGCTGGCGCTGATCAGCTTAAAATACCAGCCTTCAAAGAACGGTGGCTGCTTCTTGAACCCGTGATAGATCTCCGGGTGTAATGTCGTATAAAGGTAACGCCTCATCCGTTGTGCTCCGTGAAGATACCTTGTTGCAGTAAGGTGGCAAACTGTTCCACAGTCGCCACAATGTGATCCCAGGCAGGTTGAGCCGGGCTGATCAGATCATGTTCTGCGTCCACTTCATGATAACGGATGCTGCCCGGAATTCGGCGTATCAATTCGCGCGTGAGGTCTGGCCGAACCAGTTCGTCGCGCTTGCCCTGAATAACCAGTACCGGCATGCGCACGTGTGGCGCAGCCTTATAGGCCTGTTTGCCTGCTGTGCGGATGTGCGCAAACATCGCTACCGGCACCGCAAAATCGCGGATCGCCTGCTGCACCTGTGGGTCGTCCAGGTCGGTGCCTGGCATGAAGTTCAGAATCCCCTGCCGCATCTCAGGGTTGGAAAAATCCAGTTTCGTCAGGCTGAACGGCCTGATGCGCGGGAAGACCACACGCAGCACGGGCAGCATTTCCCACAGCACATGGTTGAGCCTGTAGAATGGCGCAAGCAGGATGAGACCATCCGGCGCAAGGTGTGCCGCAACCTCAAGCGCCAGCGCCCCACCCATTGAATGTCCGGCCAGCAGCAGTGGGTGATGCTCTGGGCGCAGCGTCTTCACCGCTGTGCTGACCGCCCCCACCCACTCCGACTGTGTGTGTTTGTCCAGATCGTTGATGTCTGCGCCGAAACCTGGCAGCAGCGGCGCGTGTACCGTCCAGCCCATCCTGTTCAGGACATGGCCGAGCGGTCGCAATTCCGCCGGGGTGCCAGGAAACCCGTGTACCAGCACGGCGGCGGGTTTGCCTCCGGGCAGCGTGAATGGGCGGTGCTCTTCACCGTCAAACGCGGTTATTCTGAACTGCATGTGGCCTCATCGTCTACTTTGAACGAAATCCGCAGCGGGCACGCTGTGACTACGCTTCGTGGTGCTTCCCAAGCAGGATGGCGTGAACAATGTCAAACACGAACAGCAGTGCCCCCTGGATGACAATACCATACCCTGTGCCGCGCATCATGCGGTTGGATTTACCCCGTGTTTGCGCCAGCCGTCCGCCGCCCATCATGTACAGGATGTCTAACCCTGCATTAATCCACAGCAGGCGCAGCAGTGACCGTCGTTCCTTCGCCATTACGGCCTGGTCATAGGGGTCAGGGATTGACTGCTTGCGGCGCTGGGTGAAAAACATTCCACCAAGCGCGATCCCGGTATTGATTGCTCCCCAGCCGATGGCCTGCCCAGCGATGCCGCGCATCACACCTTCGCGGCGTGCCAGCGCGAGTCCTGCGGCAATGTTCGCGGCGTTCCACGCCAGCAGCCGCCGCGTTACCGTTTCATTGAACTGCCAGATATTCACATCCACCTCTTACTGCATATTGCCATTGCGGTCTATGCGGCGTTTGACCGAACAAACCGCCGCGACCATCTTCTTTCGCTTGCGCTTCTTTTGTTGAGAACCTCTTGATTAAGGCCTATTGAAACAAGGTAACTGCTCAGGCTGCTTACCCCCAGTAAGGGACTTCGCCCCTTGCAACCCCATTACGCTTAGCCGCTGACGCGGCT
>CAZQIJ010000108.1:0-11793 GCA_964592955.1 uncultured Anaerolineaceae bacterium | reverse complement strand
CCACCGCCACCGGGGTAGCCGCCACCGCACCCTGTAAGTCCAGCGACCACAGCGCCTCGCCAGACGCACGATCCACGGCATACAGGAAATGATCCATGGACGTTATGTAGAGCGCATCGTCTGTAATCAGCGGTTCTGCCCAGATACCGTTTTCTGCCTTAAACGTCCACAACAGTTCTTCAGGATTTGCGGCATCGTAAGCCGCCAGTGTGCCATCAAAAAACGGCAGGTAGATGCGTTCGCTGTCGCCGGTCATATCCGCAATGGCCTGGCCGCTGATAGCGATCCCGTTGGGGTTCTCTACCCGTGCATTGTCCACATTCACCCGAAACAGGCGGCGGTTGTAGTCCGCAACCAGCAGGGTTTCATCCTCATCCGCAGCTATCTGCAGTGGCGCAGAGAAAAACTGCGCGCTGATGGCCTGCCCGTCAATGTCCCAGGTCAGGGGTTCGCCGCTGGCAGTGTCCCGCCGGATCTGACCTTCAGCATTGCGCAGTTGCACTTCCTGCCCGTTTGTAGGGTTTACCAGCGCGAGGAAATTGTTGTAGGCAACCAAAATGTTCTTCTGTTCGCCTAAAGTGGAGAGCGATGCCCAGCTAACACCGAGGCGGGCGGGGACACATGCCGTGAGACTTACTAATGTGAACACCGCAAGCAGCAGGGTGCGCCGCGGTGAGATCAATCCTCGCATATTTACTCACACTTCGTCATTGCTTCGTCGATTTTGTCACTTTAGGGGGTACCGGATCGTATCCTCCAGGGTTCAGCGGATGGCAGCGCGAAATACGCCGCAATCCCAGCCAACTGCCCTTGATGACCCCGTGAATCTCGATAGCCTCATAGGTGTATTGGGAACAGGTTGGTGTGAAACGGCAACTGGGTGGCAGCATGGGAGAGATAAACCGCTTGTAGAAGCGAATAGCGCCCAGGGCTAACGCTTTCATGAGTGAGGCTCCATCACTAACTTGGCTTGGTGTAACAACTCAATAACAGTACGTTGAATGGCGCTGAAAGGTTTCCCCACCGCCCCAGGATGTGCGACAATCACAACATCGTAGCCTGTGCGCATGTGCGGATGTGCCAGGCGCAGCGCTTCACGCAGCAGCCTGCGCACCCGGTTGCGTTTGACGGCGTTTCCCAGGCGTTTCCCTGTGATAATGCCATAGCGGTTATGTTCCAGGCTGTTTGGCAGTACGCTGATCAGCATCAGTGCATGCCGGTAAGCGCGCCCTTCCTGCCGCATCCGCGCGAAGTCCTGTGGGCGCTTTAGCCGGAACTGCCGCTGCATCGTTAACTGAGCCAAAAGCGCCGACAGGCCGGGCTGCCGCAGCATCCCGGTCTGTCACTACGCAGCAGGGTAGGGATACCCGCACCAGCGGCCCCGCCCACGCCTCAGTGGGCGTTCCAGTTGAACTTTTTGACGTGGGTCGGCTGTACAGCCAGACTCCAGCGCCCCTTTGCGCGGCGTGCCTTCAGCACCCTGCGCCCATTCTTGGTCTCCATACGCTGCCGGAAACCGTGCACGCGCGCACGACGGCGGATTTTCGGCTGATAGGTTCTTTTGGTTGACATTGCTCGTCCTCAGATCTTTGCTGGTACTACACGTTGGTCGGTAGAAACCGCCGGAAGAATGAAGCGCAAGTATAACGGACGCCTGGCGGCTATTCAACGGAGAGGCGTATCAGATGCCTGCTGGCCGTTGGTCAGATTATCCCCCGCGCACACCTACGCTTGTCACGATGCGACCTTCTCAAGTATAATTCTCGTTTGAACTGTGTCGCAGGAACTCATTGTACATGACCTGTGCGCGGTTTGGTATGCCGGACTGAGGCCTTTACCGCACGTTTATCTTTCTGTAACTTGTTCCCCAACCCCGGTGAGCCTCACCGTGTTTATCCCCCCGTAAACTGGATAGTGGAGGCGTAAGACCTTGGAAGCATCTCGTCAATGGGCGCATCAATTTACAGTACAGCCAGAGCATGTCGAGTATCTGATGAACGTGCTGCTGGAACGGGAAAAGCCGCTGTCGAGCGCCGATCTGGCACGCGCCCTTATTCAACGTCAGCTCGACGAAAATTATGCTGCGCTTCAGGCGCAGTATAAGGATGTGCTTCTCTATAATCCTTCACAGACCTATGAGGTTGGCCAGCGCCTGATCTTCCCAACACTTGGCTACGGCACCGCAACGGTAACGGCTATTCGCCCTGGGTTTAATCCTGAGTATGGTGATTTTAACGTCATTGCCGTGGAATTTGACGACAGCGCCGACCCACGTGAGTTTGCAGCGGATCTTAAACCTTCTCATAAGCTGAATGACGAAGTGGCCGATTTCATGCTGGCTGCGCCGGGCGAAGAACTCACCACAGAGCAGGTCCTTGCCGAAATCGGTGAGGATTTCATCCCGGAATTAGAATCTGCACTGCTCGAAGAAGACAATCTCCTGTTTGTCACCCGGCGCTGGTTCCCACAAGACCTGCTGCTGGAGGTCAACGAAGGTCACCTGAACCTGGCAGAAGCGGTGCTGGATATGGTGAACGGCGGCCCCCTGACCACCCAAGGGATCCTCGAACAGATCGGCGGGTTAGGCGATGCCGATGCAGAACTGCAATCTTTCTCTTTGAACTATGCCCTCAACCAGGACCCGCGTTTTGATGAGGTCGGCCCGGCGGGTGAGGTGCTGTGGTATCTTGCCAGCCTGGAGCCAGCCGAGGTGCGCCAGATGCCGCCTGTGCTGCGCTATACGCCGGGCGAAACAGACCGCGCGCACCTCACCCCAGACATGATCGCGCTTGAGCGCGAGATTGGCGACGAGCACTCACCCCTTCCAGACCCCGGCAAAGTTGACCAGGCCACCGTCACGCTCATTTATCCGCATCGCCGTGCCGGAACGCTCCCGCTTAACCCGGTGACCCGGCGCGTATTTCCCACCGCACGCCGCGCGCCGCGCATCTATGTGACCCTGGTGGATGGTCAGGATGGCGAGGAATTCACGGGGTGGGTGGTGCATCAGGAGCATTACGTGTATGGGCTGTTGCCCTTCTACACCAAACATAAACTGCCCATCGGCGGCTATGTCACGGTGCGGCGCGGCGAAGGGCCAGGCAGGATTATTGTGGATTACCATGCCTACCGCCCACGCACAGAGTATGTGCGCCTGATCGGTGTCGAAAACAACCAGCTTCAGATCGACAGCACCAAGCGCGCCATCGGTGCAGATTACGATGACCTCATGATCATCGGCATTGATGAACTCGCCCCTGTTGAGGCCTATGCCCAGCTCCTGCAGAACCAGCGCCGCGCCCTGCCTGCTTTGCTCAGGCTGATCGTTCCGCCGCTGGCGCGGCTTAATCCTCAGGGGACGGTTCACGCGCGCACGCTCTACAGTGCCCTGAACGTCTTCCGGCGCTGCCCGCCTGGGCCAATGCTTGCTATGCTGAATGCCAACCCGGACTTTGAAAATGTTGGGGGGCATTACTGGCGCTTGGCTGAGGAGCCGTCGTAGGGTGAGACCTGGCGCAGCAACCCAACTGAACGGGCTCAATTTGATGGTAAAAACCGGCGCGTAAGCTACGCGATTGTTGTGAGAGGTGAGTGATGTATGGCTATCTCCGGTAAACCCAGTGCCCTGATTAAACCTACTCTGGATACCAAGTTTCACATTGATTATGATTGGTGGGAGAGAACGCCGGGGCAGGATCTGCGCATCTATCTGCTAAGCCATCTAAGTCCGCAACAGCGTGACCGCCTCAGCCAGATCACCGAAGCACGCACGATCGATTACGTTGACCCTGATACGGCAGAAGTGACCCGGCTGGATGAACTTCAGATGGCGATTCGCAGCGCGGCGGCAGACCCCGGTTTTATAGGCGGGGATGCCTCACTGGTCGATTCGCTGTTCAGGGTTTTCCTGCGCAATAACAATAAACCGCTTTCGGCGCGCGAGCTGGAAGAAGAGATAAAACGTCCCGCCGCCACGATCCTGAAGACGCTTACCGGCGGGACAATTTACAAGGGAATTCGCCCGTATACATAAAGGGATTCGCGGTGAGAGGTCTCTGTATCTCTGCACATCACCGCTCGTTAAGTCCATACCCGTGCCGACCCTAAGCACGAAACATTTCGAGGAGAGTGTAGTTCATGAGTCGTGTCATCAACACGGATGGCCCCGGCAAGAAGCGCAACCAGCTCATGCGTACATCCGCAGAGCTGCTGCGCCGCCTGAGCCAGAAACAGGAGATGGATGCAGAGGCCAAAGATATGCTGGCCATGCTGGTCTTCTGCCTGCGCGAAATTGACGAAGGGATTGAGGAATCGTCCAAAGCCTGGGAAAAACGGGATTACTGGATGAAGGCCGAAGAATTCCGCCAGCGCTGGATGTGGGCGGGATCGGCAGCGGACGAGTTGAAAGACCTTATCTTCCGTGAGGACTGGGCCGCATTACCGGTCTTGATGACCCGGCTCTTCCCCAAGTTTTCAGACATTAAGATCACCAAATACACACGGGCAGAATCCTTGTGGAGCCGGGCCTACGAACGTTTGTCAGAAGAAAAGCCTGCCTGATGCGCGCTGCTGTCGCTGCGGTTCCGCACGACAGGTGAAGGGCGTTCGCGCGCCACTTATCAGGGCCTGTTGACATTCCTGGCTGCCAGTCCCATTGAAGCAGGCACAAACGTCAACAGAACCTGGTTTGTGGAGCCACCTCAGAACTGACGCAGTGTCGTCGATTATCGCAATCATCATGCCAACGCCAAAACGGATCTCCATAAGACGAACCCCTTCGCCTGCTGGTGGCGGCAGCACCGCGCGGCGCAGCACAAATGCGGCCTACTCCGCCAGACGCAGCGCTTTTTCTTCGGCAGCGCGCCGCACATTCGTATCCTGCTCTGGTGTCACGGTCGGTTGAAGTTCCTTCAGGCTGCGCAGTTCTGGTGACCAGAGCGCGACGATGGCGGTGACCAGGATCATGCCCACGCCGCCAAAAAGCACGGCCCCCACCGTCCCCAGCACGGCTGCTGCCACGCCGGATTCAAACGCACCCAGTTCGTTTGATGCGCCTATAAACATGTAGTTGACCGCGTTCACCCGTCCACGCATGGCATCTGGTGTACGCGTGAGCACCAGCGTGTGGCGAATAACCACGCTGACGTTATCCAGCGCGCCAAACGCCACCATCGTTAGCAGGGACAGCCAAAAGTTACGCGACAACGCGAAGATGATCGTCGCAGCGCCGCACCCGGCCACCACCAGCAGCAGGGTGCGCCCGGCCTGGCTGGAGGGTGGTCGCCGTGCCAGCATCATCGCCATCGCCAGCGCCCCGATTGATGGCGCAGCGCGCAGCAATCCCAGGCCAAACGCGCCCACAAACAGGATTTCCTCGGCGAAGATCGGCATCAGCGCCACCGCACCACCGAGGAGCACCGCGAACATATCCAGCGTAATCGATGCCAGAATCACGCGCGAGCGCCCCAGAAAGTCCAGTCCCTCCCGCAGCGATTTCAGCGGCGGTTCCTGCGCAGGCTGTTCGCTGTCTTTGTACTGCACGTTCAGCACCAGCAGCACGGCCACCAGCGCCGCCCCTGCCAGCACGTTCGCGCCATAAACCACCGCCGGGTTCTGCGTGAGTGCCAGCAGCGCACCGCCCACCGCCGGGCCGGAAATGGCCGAGATCTGCCACACGCTGGTGTTCCAGGTCGCCGCATTATAGTAATGTTCAGCAGGGATTGTTTGCGGTGTCAGCGCGGATTCCGCCGGGTTGTTGAAGGCGCGCGCCACCCCGATCAGCGCCAGGACGCTGTAGAACGCCAGCAGCGATCCCTGTGTGACAGAGATGAGCACCAGTGCCAGCGAGCAGAAGATCAGAACGAGCTGTGAAAGCAGTGTGATGATACGGCGGTCATAGCGGTCGGCGATATAGCCGCCAGGCAGCGACAAAAGCAGCACCGGAATGACCTGCACCAGCCCAACGAGGCCCAGCGCAAAAGCATCTCCGGTGCGTTGGTAAAGTTCCCAGCTAACGCCAACGCTGACCATCATTTCGCCGATCTGCGCGACGAAACGCCCGCCGATCAACAGGCGAAAATCACGGAACCTCAGCGCGGCATATGGATCATGTGGTTGTGTCATCGGGTTTCAGTTGGGGTAAAGCGGATAGGTGACGCCATCCTACCCCAAACCTGAAACCCATACAAGTGTCGTGGACTTACACGTTCATAAGTGCCATGTAGTGCGCGGTCACATACGCCGCACCCTGTTCCAGCGCGCCAAAATTCATGGGCAGCATGTCCCGGCGGCGCGCCGGAATATGCGCTGCCAGCGCCGCCTGAATGGCCTCCAGCGGCAGCAGCGGGCGGATGGTGAGCAGCGCTCCCATCATGACCATGTTGGTGAGCTGCAAGTGTCCCAGGTCGCTGGCAATCTCAGTCGCCGGAATATAAACCGTGTGAATGTCGTCCCGGTGGCTGCTCTGTGTCACCAGCGCACTGTTAACGACAAGCGTCCCCGCCGGTGCAACCAGCGGCTCAAACTTGTCGAAAGACGGGATGTTGAAGACCAACCCGGCGCGCGGGTTGCGCACCGCCGGTGACCCGATCTCGTTCGGGCTGATGACGACGAAGCAGTTCGCAGTGCCGCCGCGCATTTCCGGCCCATAGGACGGAATCCAGGTGACGTGATAACCGGCATCCATCGCGGCATAGGCCAGAAGCTGCCCGGCAAACATCACACCCTGACCACCGAACCCAGCGAATACAATTTCTTCCTGTGTGGTAATCATCTTAGCCGCTCCCTATAGCCCCTTCACCGCATCCGCGACTTTGTAATCTCCAACCGGATAAACAGGCAGCATATTCTTCTCCACCCATGCCATCGACTCCTGAGGTGTTAATCCCCAGTTGGTGGGGCAGGTAGAGAGCAATTCCACCATGCTGAACCCCAGCCCCGCCTGCTGTACCTTTAGCGCGGTCAGCACAGCTTTCTTGGCCTTACGAATGTTGGCGACATCGTGCAGCGAGCGCCGCACCACATACGCACTGCCATCCATGGTGGCCAGCACCTCACTCATGCGCATGGGGTAGCCCGTCATTTCAGTATTGCGCCCGGATGGCGACGATGTGGTTTTCTGCCCTGGCAGCGATGTTGGGGCCATCTGCCCGCCGGTCATGCCGTAAATGGCGTTATTGACGAAAATGACGCTGATATGTTCGCCTCGACCCGCAGCGTGCAGAATTTCTGCCGCGCCAATCGATGCCAGGTCACCATCGCCCTGGTAGGTCAGCACCAGCTTATCTGGCTGAAGGCGCTTGATGCCGGTTGCCATGGCGGGTGCGCGGCCATGGGCCGCCACGCAGGCATCCACCTCGAAGTAGTCATAGATAAATACCGAGCATCCCACCGGCGCTACCAGAATGGTCTGTTCGCGCAGCCCCAGCTCGTCTATCGCCTCGGCAATCAGGCGGTGTGCGACGCCGTGCGTGCAGCCTGGGCAGTAATGGGTGTTGGTGGTTGCCAGCGCGTGCGGACGTTCATACACCAGCGGAAGGTCAACTGTAGTCATCGTTCTTCTCCTTACGCCTGTGGGCTACGCCAGCACGGCTTCATAATTTTGCTGAATGGCGGCGAGCAGTTCATCTGGCATGGGCACGACACCCCCCATACGTCCGTAGAAGTGGACCTGGGCCTTCCCGTTTACAGCCAGGCGCACATCATCGCGCATCTGGCCGGAATTCATCTCAATGACCAGGAAATTCTTTACGGTTTCGGCCAGTTGCAGCAGCGGTTCGTCTGGGAACGGCCACAGCGTTTGCGGGCGCAGCAGGCCAACCCGCATGCCTTGTTCGCGCGCCGCCTCGACTGCCGTCAGCGCAATACGGCCTGCGGTGCCAAACGCCACGACGATCAGTTCCGCGTCATCAGTATGGCGTTCCGCCCAGCGCGTTTCGTGCCGCTGGATGGTATTCAACCGTTCCAGCGTCTTCAGGACGTAGGTTTCCTGGTGTTCTGCTTTCAGATGGATTGAGGACACAAGCCGTTTGCCACGCCCTGCCGCCCCGGTCAGGCTGAAATCCGGGCGTGGGCGGCGCAGTTCGCGCATGGGGGGGAGTTCGGCAGGTTCCATCATCTGCCCGATCTGCCCATCTGCCGCGATGACGACAATATGGCGGTACTGGTCGGCCAGGTCGAAGGCGAGCATGGTGAAATCGACGGCTTCCTGCACAGAGGCAGGCGCAAGCACAATCGGGCGGTAATCGCCGTGACCTGCGGAGCGCGTCACCTGGAAGTAATCCCCCTGCGAAGGCAGAATATTGCCCAGGCCCGGCCCGCCGCGCATGACATCGACGACGACGCACGGCAGTTCAGACCCGGCGATGTACGATAAACCCTCCTGCATCAGGCTGAACCCGGGGCTTGACGATGATGTCATCGCGCGCGCGCCCGTGCTTAATGCGCCGTACAGCATATTGATGGCAGCCACTTCACTCTCGGCCTGCAGGAAAACGCGCCCCAGGTCCGGCATACGCTTGGAGAGATGTTCCAGAAGCTCTGTTTGCGGTGTTATCGGGTAGCCGAAATAGCCTTCCATCCCTGCGCGTACTGCGGCTTCTGCAATTGCCACATTCCCTTTAAGCAGCTCTTTGGCCATGATCAGGCCTCCTTCACCAGGCGTTGGGCCGTCTCTCGATAGACGCTGATGCACACATCCGGGCAAACAACCGCGCAGATGCCGCAACCGGTGCAGCCATCAGCGCTCAATTCTGCCGGATGATACCCGCGCACATTCAGGATTGAACTGTTCATGGTCAGCACGTGCTGCGGACAGTATTCCACACACAGACTGCACCCCTTGCACCGGTCCTGCTCGATTACAACTGTTCCCTTTACAGCCATCTCAAACGCCTCCTAAGACAGCACCAGGTGCTGGCCGTGTTCTTCTTCGATAAGTGCGCCCAACCGGGCGATACCTTCGCGGATACGTACCGGCGGCATGGACGAGAAGTTCAGCCGCATGGATTCGGTACCGCTGCCATCTGCATAGAAATTGCTGCCCGGCACATAGGCCACATTGCGCTCCAGCGCCCTCACCATCATGTCCTGCGTGTTCAGGTCATTCAACGTCAGCCATATAAACAACCCGCCTTCGGGGTGCGTCCACGTGCCCAGATCGCTCATATAGTCACCCATCGCGCTCAGCATGGTATCGCGCCGCTCGCGGTAGATTTCGATCAGCATAGGCATGTTAGCCTGCATCGTGCCTTCACGCAGCAGATCATCGGCGATGTACTGTGTCAGCGTGGAGCTGTGCAGGTCTGCACCCTGTTTCGCCAGCACAAACATGCGCAGCGCCTCAGTTGGGGCCAGTATCCAGCCCACGCGCAGCCCCGGAGCCATCACCTTTGAGAACGTCCCCAGGTGTACCACTCGGCTGTCTTCGTTCCAGCGAGAACCCAGCATCTCCGCTTCAATTTCTACCAGCGCGGGCAGATCTTTGCCGGAATACCGCAGGGCGCGGTAAGGATCATCCTCCAGCACGATGAAATCGTAGCGATGCGCCATCTCCACAATCTGACAGCGGCGCTCATAGCTCATGGTGACACCGGTCGGGTTCTGGAAGTTCGGCAGCACATACATCATGTTGAACGGACGTCTGAAGTTCAGCAGGTCGATGCGCATCCCGTCGCGGTCAAGTGGCAGCGCGTCGATCACCGGCGCACTGGTTTGCCACGCCTGCAGCGCGCCAATATAGGTTGGGCCTTCGGTCACCACACGGTCCCCATGATCGATCAGCGCGCGGCCCACCAGATCCAAACCCTGCTGGCTTCCGGTCGTCACAAGGATGTTCTCTGCGGTGGCAGGCACACCCCGGCTGCGATGCTGCGCGGCAAGTTGTTCGCGCAGCCCCATGTAGCCCTCAGTGGGCCCATATTGCAGCGCTTTATCCGCTTTGCTTGCGAAAATTCGGTCACAGGCCTCGGCAATGGCCTGTATCGGCAGTGTTTCGGTAGCCGGCAGCCCACCCGCAAACGAGATTACTTCGGGGCGCGAGGTTAGCTTCAGCAGCTCGCGGATGGCTGAGGCCTTCAGGTGCGAAGTGCGCGCAGCCCAGTGAGCATTCCAATTTGTGGTCATTCGTCCCTCCATTTAAGTTCCAGCCCACAACCCGGCTGTGTCTCGTTAAGGACGTGCCGACCCTCTGAACCCCACACACCAATTTCAGAAAAAAGCATCTTGGCAACACGTCCCATTAACGTTTAACGAATCTATTTCCTTCCATTGTAAAAGAGGTAGAACTCCGGTTATGTGTGCAGATGTCACCTCATGGGGTGTCATAAGTCACAAAAGTGCACCGGACAATTAGCGTGGCCTTAAGGCATGTTGCACAATAGAAAATATGGGCTATTCTTGGTTCAAAATGTGAAGGAGCACGCGCGATGAATTACAGGGAAGAGCATAAAGCCATATTGGATGAAATTCTGCTGGCCATACCGGGGATCAAGGTAGGCAAGGCATTCGGTTACCCTGCATACCGCGTGAACGGCAGAATATTCGTCTTTGTGGGTAGAGATGGCATCGCGCTTAAGCTGCCAGAAGCGCGCGTGAAAACCATCATTGATACAGATCCGGCTGCAAAACCGTTCGAGGTCAGTGAAGGGGTCTTCTGGCGCGAGTGGGTCGCCATCAATCCGCCGTCGCCAGGCCGCTACCATCATTACCAGGCACTGTTTGAAGAGTCCATTCATTACGTGGTGGATTAACGCCTTAGCGTGTGACCGCCGCGCGTCGGGCCGGGTAAGCGGTTTCACTGGCAGGCAGCGTCTATCAGCTTTGTGTTCTTGGAGCCTTGGAGGCTAATCGCTTTCGGCTTTTGCCAGGCGGCAAGCTAAATGTGACCTTTTCCGGGTCGTTATGCGCCATCGCCCAAAGATGCCCCGCCATGTCGTGTAGTTGCAGCGCTAAGCCATCAGGTGTATGATCGTTATTGAAACGGCGCATGGTGATGCACCTGCACAAAAGGCAGGTTCCGTTTGTCTTTCCATGTGTAAACACTGCACACCTGCTCATCTAATTCCCCACGAATTCCAAACAAATTCCTGATCATGTGTTGACTTTAGAAGCCAAACGATTAAGATTGGAATAAACCAAACGTTTGCTGAACATTTGGTGAAGCAGGGGTGCACTTATACCCGCCACCGCAATCTTCGTTTCATAACTCACTCTATAATGGAGGAACCATGAAAATTGCCCGTTTGTTACCTGTTCTCCTCTTGGCTATGCTTGTCCTTTCACCTGTCCTCACCCAGGGGCAAGCCGTCAAACCTAATGTAATAATCAGTGAAGAAGTGCATCAGGCCTTAAAGAGCGGGTCTGCCCGCGTCATCGTCGCGCTGAACGTACCTGTTACGACCGATACGGTACAGCGACGCAGCAGCGTGTCGTCTGCGCAGGCCAGCGTGCTCAGTGCGCTTCCCAGCCGTGTTTATACCACCGTCGCCCAGTATCGAAATCTGGGTCTCCTGTCGCTGGATATCGCCCCAGAGGCGCTGCCCATTCTGGCTGCACAGCCAGGCGTCCGCGCTATCAATCTGGATCACACCGTTTATCATGCCGATGCAGAGTCAGACGCGCTGACGCGTGCTAACGAGGTGAATGCGGCGGGATTCACGGGTGCAGGTACCCGCGTGGCCGTTGTCGATACCGGTATCAACACCTCTCACGTGAACCTGGCGGATGATATCTTTGCGCAGGCCTGCTTCCGCACTGAGGGCGACTGCATCGGCGGTGCCACCAGCGCAGAAGACC